>JANZYY010000241.1:0-3395 GCA_026419705.1 Fischerella sp. | reverse complement strand
CGTCAGATGTGTATAAGAGACAGCAATAACCGCGCCGATTTTGGAACGGTTGCATGAAATATTTGCTAATGTCTGTATCAAAACCAAGTGCAGACTAATTGAGTTTTCTGGTGAAATAGACCATGTTCATTTACTAATTGATTTCCATCCAGATAACAACCTGTCTGCTCTCGTAGGTAGTCTAAAATCAGCGTCTAGTAGAATTATTCAAAAAGAATTTTCAGAACATTTATCTACGTTTTATAGAAAACCTGTATTTTGGTCGAGTTCATATTATGTTGCTTCCACTGGTGGCGCTCCAATCGAAAAAATCAAGCAATACATACAATCTCAAGAAGCGCCAAACAATTAATTGGAAAATGCTCAAATCCTCTGGTGCCCTGTTTGAACTACGTTCAAAAACATTTGAGAGGTTTTCGCATTTTCCCGCTATTCATCCCTACCTTGCTTCGCGCCTATGTAGGGACTTTCGCGTTACGTTAATCTAAAGTCCAAAAATTTTCTATGCTTGACTTTACCAAACTAACTCAGCAAATGCAGGGTTTGAGTCAGCATCTCACACAAGAGGCTGCTGCTAGTCGTCAACGTTTGGAATTAGCCCAACAACATTTCCTTAACGCTTGCGATCGCCAAAAAGAATTAGTACAGAAACAAGAAAAATGGCGCGATCGCATTCTCTTTGCCAATGCTACTCCCCTGGAAGCACTCAATACTTGCATAGAAATTCCCGTTCCACCAAAAGTTCACACTATTATCGCTACCGATGGCTCCCAAATCGCCCCTAACCACCACGAAATCGCCTACTGCTATCTCCTCAACATTGGTCGTGTCGTTTTATATTATGGTCAAAATAAACACCCAATCCTAGATAGTTTGCCGGAGATATTTTATCGAGCCGAGGATTTATATATTTCGCGCCAGTGGGGAATTAAAACCGAAGAATGGATGAGTTTCTGCCGTACTGCTAGCGAAGCAACGGTATTAGCAGAACTGGCGTGCAGCGTAGCACTACACGATCGGCAGGTGGGGAGAACCCCAGGTGGGGAGATAGCCAGATGGGAAGAAAAAACCTCCCGATCGCAAAAGCCTCATCCCCCTATCCCCCTATCTCCAAAAGTCCCCACCCTAGCAATGGTTGATGGCTCGCTAATTTACTGGTTTTTAGAGCAATTGCCTTCTGAGGCGCGCGATCGCATCTTACCTCCCATCCTCCAAGCTTGGCGGCAAATGCGGGATGCTCAAATCCCTTTGATGGGTTATCTAAGTGCGTCTCGCAACATCGAAGCAATCAACTTTTTGCGTCTTTTAGCCTGTCCGCATCCAGTCCCTGATTGTATGAGCTTTTGCCCCAATCAAATGGAAAAAGTCGCTTGTAAAATATTTGAAGCACTGCGAGATACTACTCTCTGGGCAACGCAACTCAAACCAGGACAACGCGGACCTTTGTGGCGCAGCAACGCCCGCATCCTAGACTTGTATGAAGACTTACAGATTTACTTTTGCTACGTCCACGTGGGAACCGAAATTGCCCGGATAGAAGTGCCTGCATGGGTAGCTGAAAATACCCCTTTATTTGATGAATCACTAGGACTCATGCTGGCACAAGTACAGAAAGGATACGGCTATCCGGTAGCTATTGCCGAAGCACACAATCAAGCGGTAGTGCGTGGTAGCGATAAAGCGCGCTTCTTTGCTTTGTTGGAACGGCAAATGATTAAAGCAGGTTTGAAAAATGTGGGCACTTCTTATAAAGAAGCACGAAAGCGGGGAAGTATTGCTTAAATCAAGTTTGTATGAAAATACTTGGTGTCTTTGTACCTTGGTGGTAAAAAAATCTTAAACCACTAAGACACCAAGACACAAACAGAGAACTAACAACGCTGCAACTGTGCCAGCATTACTACAATTTCATCAATTGCTTGACGCACCACACTAGCCGGTTGTTCGGTTTGATTCACCATAATACTGAAAACCAGCGGGCTGTAACTAGGTGCATTCACGTATCCTGACAGAGTCACGACACTACGCATAGTCCCTGTTTTCGCTTGTACAATTCCTGCAGCAGGCGTATTCTGGAAACGATTTTTTAAAGTACCACTCAGACCTGCTATGGGTAGGGAAGCACGAAAAACTGATGCTTGGGGTGATTTCGCCATTGCTTGCAAAGTTTCCACCAATGCTTCCGGACTAATTAAGTTCTTGCGAGATAAGCCGGAACCATCAAACAAAAGGTAACTTTTGGAATCGACTCCCAACTGAGTTAAAGTTGTCTGCAAAACTTCTAACCCAGCATCAGAGGTACTTTGATTTTTGGTTGCTGGTTTTTTCATCGCTAAAGCTCTCAGCAATGCTTCAGTATAGAAATTATTGCTATTCTGATTTGCTTCCATTACCAATTCCGAAAGTGAAGGAGACAGCACAGCAGCTAATTCCACTTCATTTTTGCTACCACTAGCTGCAACTGATGTTTTTTTAACGGTTATTTTCTCTGCTGCTAAAGCACTGCGAAAACGCTGCAAAAAATGTTCCGCAGGTGCAATCACGGGTATAGTCAGAAATTGCGGTTGAGAATTTTCGGACATTTCGCCTTGAATTCGTAGTGTTGCTCCTTTTAAATCACGAGTCACTTCGATCGCGGCGGCTGGTTGATTTTTCGCAACGGTGACTGACTGATTGATTACCCGCCACTGTTTTTTTTCATCCTGATTCAACCAGATGAGTTTTAGAGGTTTACCTAAAGTTTGGGGTGAGATAATCAAACTAAAAGTATTTTGATTTACTATCAGGCCGTTAATTGGTGTGCCATCACCTGACAGCAAGTCTTCCCATTGCCAGCTAGGGTTAACAATATCTCCTTGAATATAACTATCATCAACAATCAACTGTTTGATTTCGGTAATACCTTTTTGTTTTAACTGCTTCGCCAATGCTGTTAACTGGGTGTCAGTTAAACTGGGATCTCCTCTACCCACTACACGCAATACACCATCACCATTGCTATACACAGAAGTGCGAATGCGATAATTTGCACCTAACTGTTGTAAGGCAGCAGCTGTGGTCAGTAGCTTGGTGTTAGAAGCTGGTGTAAAATATTTATGAGCATCCCGGTTGTAAAGCGTTTGAGTAGCTCCCAGGTTTTGGATCAAAATTCCCCAGCGTGTCCGCCTGAAATCGGGGCGATCGATCACCGCATCCACCGCTGTTTTTAATTGAGCAGGGCAAATTATTTTTGTAGTAACTGTTGGTGCAGATGGTATGGGTATTTGCGCTTTGACTGCTTGCTTGGTGATACCTACCTGAATGCCAAGAAACAACGGTAGCAAGCCAATGGTAATTCTTTTGGACATTCTGAAGGATTGTTTTTACTATAAGAGTGTTCTAATGGAACAGTGATG
>JANZYY010000240.1 GCA_026419705.1 Fischerella sp. | reverse complement strand
GTTCTGGTCGTTTGGGTGGGTTAGCAGTGTAGACAAAAAACAATGCTGATCTTTCTTCTGTTCTAAGAGTTCCGTGATGCAAAGCAGTTTTTGGATCTGCAAAAATCACAGTTCCTGCTGGACCGGGACAAGATTTCCAAGCTGACTTGGGGATGATTTCTTGCAGTTGTTCGTCGTTAATTCCTAAATATCCCGACTTCCATAACTTGTAGTAAATGCGGTAGTAATTCAAGCTATGTAGAGGAGTTAAAAATAGCGGAACGTATTCAAAAGGACCGTGTTTTTCTTCTACATCAGTCAAATAAACAATGATTTTAACCATGCGGCGGTCTTCTGAATCTTTATGCCACAGCAGTGTACCAAATTGATTTTTATTGGGAAAATCTTTGCGTAAATGTACACCTTGAAAAGTGATAGGCAGGCCGATATAATTTTCGACGATATTGAGTAGTTTTTGTTCGCTTCCCCAGTTAAAAAATTCTGGTAAATCTGTAACTGTGTAAATTTGCGGAAGTTTTTGGGTGAGTTGACTATTTTGCACTACTTCCATTTTGGCAAGTTGGCTGTAAGCAGCATTAAGCAAATTTGTAGTCGAATCTAAACCCAACTCTGCAAGTGTCGTAACGTAAACACCTTCGCGTTTGAGAGCATCAACAATTGTGCGATCGCGCTCTGCAATTGCGGGTAGATTTTTTGTATGCTTCCAAAGAGCGAATCTGTACTCAATTTCAGAGTTGAAGGCTGTTACTTTATTTTTGATAGCTTTCAGCATCAGATGATTACCTCCTGCATTATATATATTTTGGATATTGTTTTTACAGCTTATTGTTGATATTTTCTCAACCTGGAAGTAGACGTATTATTTGTCTCTACTATTTCAATATTTTTAGCTGCCATAATGTCAAAAGCAGACAAGCTTACTAAAGCAAAAAAAGGAAGCGCTGTTTGTAGGGCAAATACAGGCCATCTTCTCAAAGCACCTAAAAATACTTTGAAATTGGCATCTTTAAAGCTCTTCAAAATCATCTTGCGGCAAAATAGTTTCGAATAGCCGTTTTCTTCTAGTTTCATCAGCACTTCAGATGTATGTTTGTATTGCATCAACAATGCTGACTTTGGCTCTTTTTGCCAATAGCTTACACCGACAATGCATTCGATATAGGTATCTTTAGTGACAATTGTTCTGCCATTAGCAGCACAAAAACCAGCTAAATATGCCAAAGATATCCAGTTATCTGCAGCCTTTGGCCAGATTTGCAAAGCGCGTTGTACGACGTCAGTTCGATAAATGGAAGCAGTGAGGAAAATCACTGCACCAACACTTTTGAAAAAACAATGTTCAAAAATGGCTTTACCATCACCATTACCATCTTCACTATCGATATCAAACCAGCGATTGCCAACTATTGTGGGTGGATGGACTGGTTCACCTGTGATTTTGTTCCGACCAGAAAAGTTGAGAAATAATAATGATAAATCTGGATGTTGTTTGATTTTTGTAATTACGTAAGGAACGGCTCTGTCTTGAATGGAATCGTCGTCGCCAATCGTCCAAACATATTTTGTGGTAGCACTTTTGATGCAATGAATAATATTTTTCATTACACCTAAATTTTCCGGATGTCTGGAAGATTTAAATGTGACGTGGCTGAGTATATCTTGCCATTTCTTGATGACTTCTTGAGTATTGTCAGTAGAACAATTATCGGAAACAAAAATTTCACATTCTGATTCAATACCTTTGATAGCCTGAGCAAGCCACGCCAATTGCTTGTCTAGTAATTCAGCACGGTTGTAAGTGGGAATGGCAATGGTGAGTAATTTGTTCATATTGGATATGTTTGCATTTGTCTAGAAACACAAAAAACAACGTCTATCTGTGTGAGAAGAAAGTGTCATTTTCTCTGTCAGAGAATACGTTTCAGTTAAGATTTTTATCACCCCATCTCTTCTGAAAAAAAAAGGGGGATAAATAAAGTATTGAAGTCTCCTTTAGGATTCAAAAATAAAGTTCTGCTCAATTAACTGTATTGCTCTATAAGATAAGTCCGAATCAAAGTTTTTGATTCGGAAGGTTCAAAAGATTTTACTACCATTCAGAACATCTGGTTATTTTTTAATCCAGAAGAAATCTCGATCGATTTGTTGAGTGCGAATCAGATACTCCAGCTGCTTTAAGCGGGTAAAGCCTCTAGATAAGAAAATGTCTTCTGTCATGTCAATTTGAGAAAATAAATCAAATAATTGTTTAGCGCCCTGCTCAGCATTCCAATCACACTTAAAGCCGGGTAAGGTGGTATTAATTTTCTCAAATGAAACTCGATAACTGCGATTGTCTGCCCCTTGAGAGCCAAAACTTAATTTACACCCTGGGAAAACATCGGCAATAATTTCAGCTATTTCTTTAACTCGATAGTTGTTTGCAGTATCTCCAACGTTAAAAATTTGATTATGTACAATGTCACGGGGGGCTTCGAGAGTACAGACAATAGCCTTACAAATATCCAATGCATGCACTAGTGGACGCCAAGGCGTACCATCGCTAGTCATTTTGATTTCTTTAGTGGTCCATGCCAAACCTGCTAAGTTGTTTAAAACAATATCAAAGCGCATCCTGGGGGAAGCACCAAAGGCTGTAGCATTCCGCATAAAGGTAGGGGAGAAGTCGTCATCAGCTAATGGTTTGACATCTCGCTCTACTAGTGTTTTGCATTCTGCGTAAGCTGTCTGGGGATTAACAGGAGATTCTTCTGTGACGTCTCCCTCTGTTGCGACGCCATAGACACTGCACGAGGACATGTAGACAAAGCGACGCACTCCTGCTTCTTTTGCCAGTTTGGCAAGACGAACTGAACCTTTGTGGTTAATATCGTAGGTAATATGAGGGGCGAGCTGTCCGGTGGGGTCGTTGGAGAGTTCAGCCATGTGAACTACTGCTTCGACGTCCTGCAAATCTTCAGGGGTAATATGACGGATATCTTTGTTGAGAGTTTTAGCTGTGACTTCAGTACCGTGGTACAACCAACCAACTTTATAAAAGCCAGTGTCTACACCAATAACTTCGTGTCCTCGTTGGAATAATAAAGGAGGTAATAGCGAGCCAAGATAGCCTTCTGTTCCAGTTACTAGTATTTTCATTGATTGAAAAACATCCTTTGTGCTGATTGGTTAAGTTTGATGACGTTTAGAAATGACCCGAGCCGGTACACCAACTGCAATTGAGTAAGGAGGAATATCTCTGTTGACTACTGCTCCTGCTCCGATGACGCTTCCCTGACCAATGGTGACACCATCTATGACTGTCACCCCATGACCAAGCCAACAGTTATCCCCGATTACAATTCCCTTTTTTGTAACTCCCTGGGCTGCAATTGTTAGGGTTGGGTCTGCAAAAACATGACTGTTACCGTAGATTCCTGTATGTGCAGCAATTAAACAGTTTTTACCGATTTTAATATTGCCATAACCTGCAATGCAGGTATACAAACCGATGTATGTACCTTCACCAATTTCGATATAGGAATCTTCTAATGTTCCAATATCAACTCCACGTTCAAGAAAAACTCTAGAACCAATAGAAACTTTATTGTTTTCATGACCTAGGGTATTGATGCGTACGCCACTAGAGATTTTCACTCCGTCTCCTATTTCTATACCTGAAGTTCCGTAAAACTTGACATCAGTTTCAATGTAGACGGAGCTACCAAACGCAGCAAAAATTAAAGGATACACTCGGTTTCGTAATTCTACTCCTAGGGCTATTGCTGGTACTTTTTCTAAAAGTGTTGTTATTAAAACCTCCTTGATACGGTCTAATTTGGAAGAGGCTCTTGTTTTTTTCCAACCACTTGCATCAGCTATAATGTTCATATTAAACGCCTGATAACTAATGTGCCTTTTTATTTATAAAGCACTGATGGTATCAAGCTATCATAGTTTGTAGGTGCTGTTGCTGAGGGATTTGGGCGACTATGGCTTTACCAATTTCAATTGAAGAAGTAGCAGCAGGAGAAGGAGCATTGCATACATGGACTGTGTTTGCTCCATGAATAATTAAAAAGTCATCCACCAATTTGCCATCATTCATCAATGCTTGAGCACGAACTCCGGCGTGGGTGGGGATTAAATCGTCAGATTGGACTTCCGGAATTAATTTTTGTAAACTCTTTGTAAAGGCTGCTTTACTGAAGGAGCGAATAATTTCCTGGATTCCTTCGTCGGCGTGTTTTGCGGCTAGTTTCCAAAAGCCGGGATAGGTCATGACTTCAACAAAGTCACGCAAGTCAAAGTCGGTTTTCCGATAACCTTCACGCTTGAGACTGAGAACAGCATTTGGTCCGGCGTGGACGCTACCGTCAATCATGCGGGTAAAGTGGACGCCCAAAAAGGGAAATTCTGGATTAGGAACCGGATAAATCAAGCCCTTGACTAAATACCGTTTTTCTGGCTTCAGTTCGTAATATTCACCTCGAAATGGTATAATTTTTGCTCGGGGATCGACTTTACCTAATTTGGCAATGCGATCGCTATACAATCCAGCGCAGTTAATAATAAAGCGAGTTTCAAAAAAGTCGTTATTTGTTTCTAATACCAGATTTTTACCACTAGCAACTATATTGTCAACTTTTGTATTAAGTCGCAGTTCACCTCCCTGCTTAGCGATGATTTCAGCATATTTTAGGCAAACTTGCTTGTAGTTTACAATTCCAGTTGAATATACATGGATTGCACCTAGACAACTGACGTGAGGCTCAATTTCTTTAACTTCTTCAGGACTAATTCTTTTTACTTTAATGCCATTTTCTAAACCTCGCTGATACAATTTTTCTAAGCGGGGTAATTCTTCTTCATCGGTGGCAACAATTACCTTACCGCAAACTTCATGGTCAATCCCATGTTCTTGGCAAAATTCCACCATTGAGCGACAACCGTCACGGCAGAATTTGGCTTTCAAACTTCCTGGTTTATAATAAATACCGGAGTGAATTACGCCACTGTTATTACCGGTTTGATGAAATGCCCATTGACTTTCTTTTTCCAATACTAGAATTCGTGCATTGGGATAACGTTTACATAAAGCCATACCGGTGGAAAGACCAACAATTCCTCCACCTATAATTGCAAAATCGTACATTGGTATTATCGCCCTGCCACCACGGTAAATACAAGTTCAAGAGTGGAGAGTAAACAGTAAAAAACCAATCACCATGAATTGATTCATAATTTCTTAGTTCTACTGCTTACCATACTTTCCAAGGAGCTTCACCACTCTTCCACAGCTCCTCTAAATAATTTTTATCTCTTAAAGTGTCCATGGGTTGCCAAAAGCCATGATGCTTGAACGCAGATAGCTGTTCTATTTCAGCAATTTTTTCTAGTGGTTCTTTTTCCCAAACAGTAGAATCACCTGCTATAAAATTAATTACCTCTGGTTCCAATACAAAAAAACCACCATTAATCCAAGCACCATCACCTTCGGGTTTTTCATGAAAACTGGTGATTTTGGTTTGCTCGTTGCCTAAAATAATCGCACCAAAGCGTCCTGGTGGTTGAACTGCAGTGAGTGTTGCTAACGTCTTTTGCTCTTGGTGAAATTTAATTAATTCAGTGATATTGACGTTGCTGACTCCATCACCATATGTAAAGCAAAAAGTTTCATTGCCGATGTGCTCTTTGACTCGCTTTAACCTTCCACCAGTCATGGTATTGTCACCCGTGTCTACTAAAGTGACACGCCAAGGTTCTGCATAACCTGAATGCACATTCATTTGGTTAAAGCGCATATCAAAGGTCACGTCTGACATGTGTAAGAAGTAATTGGCAAAATACTCTTTGATAACGTACCCTTTGTAACCGCAGCAGATGATAAAGTCATTTATGCCGTGGGCAGAATAAAGCTTCATTATGTGCCATAGGATTGGTTTGCCACCAATCTCAACCATTGGCTTCGGTCTGACACTAGTTTCTTCACTGAGGCGTGTACCAAGCCCTCCAGCCAAAATCACTGCTTTCATGCAATTGCCTCTGAATTCATATGACTTTTTTGGTAGATGGATAGATAAATGCCTGACTTTTGCTGTACTGAGAGCAAAACTAATTGCCAATTATCTCAGTATATAATCTAACCATATTTTCACGAATAAGTATGAAGACAAGGTGAATAAACTTGCTTTATCTGTAAAAAAATGGAAAAGATCCGTTAATGGTTAGAAACCCGAGATAAACATAGAAAAAACACTACCAAGTTTAGCTAACTGAAAAGCAATCTTTCCTCAGAATTCGGCTAGTAATAGTAATTTTTTTACTTGGGTTTATTGATTCTGTTCCAAGAAAGTTGCGTTACGGAAGAAAGTATCACATTTGTTTTCAACAGCTACGCAAATACTGCTAAGTGCTTGTTGATAACTATCCATATCCTCTTGCTCAAGAAAAAGTTTGGCAGCCATCTGTAAATCTTCCACAGCTTTCTTTTGATGTAGGCTTGATTTGCTACCACCATATTGAGCAAGTTCATAATGAACAGTTCCTCGTTTGAGATAAACCTTTGCCATGCGCGAATTAAGACTCAAGGCTTGGTTAAAGTCCTTAATCGCTTGGTTATACTCTTGCTCAAAATTGCTGCTATATTGGGCAATTTGATAGCGGACAAGACCTAGTTGAAAGTGAGCTTCTGCTCGAGATGGGTTAATACTTATTGCTTGGTTAAAATCAGCAATTGCTTTTTTGTAATCTAGTTGAGAATCGCCACTATATTTGGCTATTTGAGCGTAGACAATTCCTCTTCTAATGTAAGCTTCAACTTCCTTAGGATTGAGGCGCAGGGCGGTATTAAAATCAGCAATTGCAAGGTCATAGTTTTTATCATGGTTGCTGCTATACTCAGCTTGCATGTAGTAAACATTACCTCGATTGACAAAAGCTTTTACTTCTTTAGGATTGAGTTTAATTGCTTGGTTGTAATCTGCAATTGCTGCTTCATAATCTTTGAGATTGTAATGTGCATTGCCACGATTCACAAAAGCTTTAGCGTGTTGGGGTTCTTTATGGATTGCTAGGGTAAAGTTTTCGATTGCTTGCTCATAGTCTTTGATTTGGTAAGCTGCATGACCCTGCTTATAGTAATCAGCAAAACTGAGATTTTTTTGCTGGCTATGACGAGGAGAAAGTAAAGTTTGTTGGGCGTAAGAATTTTGTTTGAGATAGTTTCGACTGGTAAAGTTATTGATTAAGTCTAAATACCCTAGACTCGCAAGACCAAGTAAACAGAAAATGACCGCGTACAATCCAGTCTTTCTTCGAGGCTGGTAAAATCGGGTCTTCTGAGAAGTGACCGGACTGTAATAATTCAGTTGCTGAAATGGGATAGCTGGTTGCGGTAGGCGTCGAGTATAAGCAGAACGTCTTTTTGATGGTATGCGAGGTTTGAGATGTTCTCTGGCTGCGATCGCCTGCGGTGATGGGAAGGGGTCGCGTCCACCCAATCGCAAGCTACGTT
>JANZYY010000239.1 GCA_026419705.1 Fischerella sp. | reverse complement strand
CTTAAAGCTTGTATGAGCGACGTTACAGCTTCTTCTGTACCAATTTTCCCTAATTCCTCTGCTGCACGCCGACGTACACCAAAGTATTCATCATTCAGTGCTTGTTGCAATAATGCTAATGCTTCTTTAGAAACAATTTCACCCAATTTTTTTACTGTGCTGATACGAACTGATTTGTCTTGGCATTTAAAAGTTGTTGCAGTGTAATCAAGTCCGGTTGAGAACTTCTTTTATCTAACTCATCTTCATTACTTCTATCTGGTTGCTGTGTTGTTATACTTGCTTTCAAATCAATTGCACTCAAGACTATGTCAATATTGGCCTGCACTCTATCATCACAGCCATCATCTTCCACAATCTTGAGAAGTTCCGGCACAATCTCAGGAGTAGCGATTTTGCTTAACATCTCAGCAGCATAAGAGCGAAAATCTATCCAACCCAAAAGTTCGATATACCACTGCACCAACGCTCGTTTTGCAGACTCAGAATTAATATTTTCTAATGCCAGTGCCGCCTGCCAACTGGCTTCTGATAGATAATATCCAAAGTCATTTTTCTGTTCATCGTTCATGACTTGCGTGAGCGCTGTCACTGCTGCCTCTGTGCCAATTTCTGCTAAGCTCTTAGCTGCGGAATTAAGAAGAACGCAATCATCTTCATTATCTTCATCGTTCAAAACTTCACACAGATATGGAATCGCTGCATCTCTAGTCATGCCCAAAAGCCGAACTAAGAGTTCTTGAGAAACTCCAGTAGATATCAGCCAATCAACAGTTGTGTTTTGTAACTGGGGTTTCACTGCTCCTGCTAGTTTTGCTCCTAAGCACAAATCTATTTCTAGGGCGAATCTTACCACTCGCAACGCTTGAGCCTCATCATCTAGTAGTGGCAATGCTTGTGCTATTATTTCTGTCCATTCTAATCGATTCAAATAATCGCGCTTTAACTGCTCATCGCTTATATTCTGCAACTTTTGACAAAAGCTTTCTGCTGTATTGTTTATTTGAGACATGATAGGTTAACCCGTCAATTGTTGGTTACAGCTTGCTTTAGCTTGGTACAATAGTACTAAAAAATCGCTGGTCTAAACATAAGACGTTGGTAAATTTGCGATTAGGTGAAAATAAATAAGCAAACTGTTAAATTGATTTTCCAATCCAAAATCTAAAATTGAAATAGCCTTGACTCAATCTCAGCAAGTGCCAAAGAACCTGCAAGAAACTCATCTCAATCGCGCTCGTGCTAGTCTCAGACAAGCGCTGTCTTGGTATGGGAATATCCGCAAACCTGGACAAGCATCATCAAATCGACAATTAGCGGGTTTGATCAAACCAGAATTAGAAACTTTGACTGCCACTCTCGACAAACTAGACTATAACGTAATTAAAATTGCCGCCTTTGGTTTGGTTAGTCGTGGTAAGTCGGCGGTATTGAATGCTTTGCTAGGACAAAAGATTTTGCAAACTGGCCCGCTTCATGGTGTAACTCAGTATCCTCGTTCTGTACGCTGGAATGTTGGTGACAAGGTGCAAGTAGAGTTAATTGATACGCCGGGATTAGATGAAATTGCCGGAGAAGTGCGATCGCAAATGGCAAAAGATGTGGCACGTCAAGCTGATTTGATTTTGTTTGTGGTTGCTGGTGACATTACTCGTACTGAATACCAAGCTTTGTGCGAATTGCGACAGGCACAAAAGCCGCTGATTCTCGTTTTTAACAAAATAGATTTGTACCCAGATACAGATCGAGAAAAAATTTATAAAAATTTGCAACAGTTGGGTGCAGGAAATACTCAAGGTAAACCCTTACAGCCTGATGAAATTGTCACAATCGCGGCGGAACCCGCACCCATGGAAGTGCGTGTGGAATGGCCTGATGGGAGTGTGACTTATGAATGGGAGACTCCACCCCCACAAATAGACGAGCTCAAACAAACTATTCTCAAAATTCTCAACCGGGAAGGGCGATCGCTTATTGCTTTAAACGCACTCATTCAAGCAAAAAAAGCAGAAGAGGCGATCGCTTCCAAAACCATCCGCATACGCCAACAGGAAGCCGAAAACTTGATTTGGCAATTTACTAGATACAAAGCTGTAGCTGTAGCACTCAATCCTATCGCCGTTTTAGATATCATCGGCGGAACTGTCGCGGATCTGGTGTTAATTCGTTCTCTGGCGCGGTTGTATGGTTTACCTATGACTGGTTACGAAGCTACAAAGCTTTTGAAAACGATTTTACTGAGTTCCGGTGGCTTGCTACTAGGAGAACTAGGTAGCAGTTTATTGTTAGGGTTAAGTAAAAGTACAGCTGCTATTGCTGCGGGTGACAATCCCAGTAATATTACTGCTTATGCAGGGAGTGCGATCGCCCAAGCAGGTATCGCTGGCTACGGAGCCTTTGCTGTTGGCAAAGCTGCCCAAGTATACCTCGAAAAAGGCTGCTCTTGGGGACAATTAGGCGCTAGCACTGTCATTGCAGAAATTCTTTCGGAAGTGGAACCAAATACAATTTTGTATCGTTTACGCCAAGAGCTGGGACGAAACTTGGGTATGCTCGACGACTAAAATATGGTCTTGCACGATTAATTTATTTTCTACTAAGGCGTTACTGAATCGCGATCTGAATCCGCATAACCGGACGCAACATATCCCCTCTGTTAAAAGAGTTTTGGCACTGCGCCAACCCCCCATCATACATGAAATTAGCAACACCTCTACTACATATAGAAAATTCAATATTAAAGTTGAGTTTAGGATATTTAAACTTCTCTAAACTCAGCTACTGCTGATTTCGTAATTTGCTGAATAGCGTCTAAATCTGGCGGTGCTACCTGATTATCCATTCCCAGCCACAAAAGATACTCAATATTCCCTGCTGGCCCGGTAACGGGCGACCAAGTTAAACCTTTGTACTTCCATCCTAATTCTAGGGCAGCTTGCAACACCCGAACAATTGCATCTGCATGATCTTGCGGATCGCGTACAACCCCTTTTTTACCCACACGATTTTTCCCGACTTCAAACTGAGGTTTCACCAACAACACCGCTTCACGAGGAGGCTGAGTTAACCGCCACAAAGCAGGCAAAATTTTAGTTAACGAAATAAACGAAACATCCACCACTACCAAATCAGCGTAGCCCTCCCCTTGTGAAGACGAAGGGGATGTACCATAGAGTTCATCTGGTGTAAGATACCGTAAATTCGTGCGTTCCTTCAAAATCACCCTTGGGTCGTTACGTAACTTCCAGTCGACTTGTCCGTAACCAACATCTACACCATAAACTAGTTTTGCTCCAGCTTGCAGGAGACAATCAGTAAAACCGCCTGTAGAAATACCACCATCTAAACAAATCCGCCCCCCTACATTAATAGCAAACTCTTGTAGTGCCTTAGCAAGTTTTTCTCCACCGCGCGAAACAAAGCGCGATCGCTGTTTAACTTTAATCTCGGCTGCAACCTCAACCTGCATTCCCGGCTTATCAATCAGCTTACCATCAACAGTCACTTCTCCCGCTTGAATTAACCGCTGCGCCTGCTGACGAGACACACAAAACCCCAAATTGACCAACAAAGTATCTAATCGCTGCTTAACCAATTTACCCTTCCATAAATATTTTTGCTGGCTGTCTCTTTCACAACTGCTACTTTTCCTCAACTTGCCATCAATGAGATCAACTATTCGCTGAAAGATTATTTTCAAATCTCATTCATTCTCATCTTTAGCTTGTATTGACCACTCACCTGAACCGAAGCAAAATTCCCATTTAATAAAAGGTTATTTTCTTAACCTATCTCATCCTTGGTTTTTATTCGTTTTACCTCTACTCATAATACGTTTGTATTCCCATTTTTCATTATAATAAGAGCTATATCTACTGCATACATAATATTTTTCATCATCTTGGTAATTACAGGAAATATTTTCCATAAGTTAAAAATTATCTGCAATTTCTTCTTTTTTATAAACTGGTCTTTGAGGAAAAATCAATTTTCCTGGCGTTCGTACATCCATAACTGAAGGATCTAAAACATTAGAGCAAGTGGTTTTAAGATCTCCTCCTATCGAAACGGGCTGAAGTTGATATTATGAATATCACCTCCTATTGCTTAACGCATTGCTTCATCTGCTTCGTGAATAGAGCGAAAGGCTTCTAGTATATGTGCCAGTAAAAAGAGACAAATAACATCTTTTAAATGTGAACAATATCCATATATCCAAGCATATTGATAACTGTATCCATTACTTTTTGTTTCGGATTATGCCTATACCCGATTAATATATTCATGCCATGACTGTAATTAGGCTATTTTTCCGGATTTCTAGCATTAATTATTTTAGAAATTGCGCGTCTTAGTTGAATTTTTAATTCATCTATCAATTCAGATCAGAAAGTAGATGCAAATTATCAGTGGTTTTATTTTACTCATTGTTAGCCTATTCTAGCCATTGTTGCGCTTGTTTGTTTTCCGTCTCTGAACTCTTCTCTCAGATGCTTGATCTAAATTAATTACAAATTGACCAATGACTTTCTCTAAGACTCTACGGATATCTAATATAGAGAGATGAATGAATAGAAGATAAATAGCCCATAGATATATAGGATGTTCCTCGAAGGAGTCGAAGAAAAGCTGCACCATGCCAAAATTCTAGATCGTTAATACTCATAGGAGCATTGTTAAGAATTATCTAACATGTAATATATTTTACTATATCTTTTTTAGTAATTATTCTTGGGGAAAGAAGTAATGAAATTTTGGTATTAAAAAAAGTAAACGCACTTTGCCAATCAAGCCAAAGTGCGATAAGTATAGTCTTATATATTTGGAATTGACTAAGTGGAAAGACTCAATGAAATCAAAGCTGGTAGTCAGGACTTTAGCGCTATGGCAGAAATAACTAAATAGTAAAAATCAGACAAAAAAGCAGATTGCATAAGCTTGCAATTTCCTGTCCCTTGCCTACTGCCTGCTACCTTCTTAAACTAAACATCCTTCTCACTCAATTCACTGGTCATATAATCAAACGGCTCATCCAAAAAGCTAGTATTGGTAACACCAGCTGCTGCTACTTGCTCCTTCACGATATCCTTCATAATTTGGATACCACGAACTGTAGGACCAATAGGAACCCCCAGAGAATTATATGTTTCGCGCAGACCTTGCAAAACCCGCTCATCCAGCACATCCATGCTACCAGCAACGATCGCGTAAGTAGCATAACGCAGGTAGTAGTCCATATCGCGCAAACAAGCCGCATAGCGACGAGTCGTGTAGGCATTTCCACCAGGGCGAATCAGCTCTGGCAGTTCTTCAAATAATTTAGAGCCAGCCTGCTTGACAATCGCCGCTGCATTTGCATTAATAGCGCCTGCCGCTTGCACTCGTGCCGTTCCACTTTCAAAATAGGACTTGAGGCTGTCGATCGCATTGCGGTCAAAATACCGTCCAGCAATGTCATAATTCTTAATTAAGCTTGTGACTGCATCCCGCATTCCTTTATCTCCCAATCGTTACTATCTATGGTTTGATATTAATTTGACTGCTGTTACTTTTTGTGCCACTGAAATATATATAAAGAAGCTCCGGCACAAAAGCAAACTATGCGCTACTTAAGGATTCTATGTCAAAGTTGCCCCCAACAGATGAACTTTCAAGTTTTGTACACTTGTTTAGCAAAGGTAAACATAACCTGTAATCTTGACATTCTGTAACAAAAACTACAAAATCTGCCTGTTTCATATCTTTAGGATATTTCAGGTGTCTTAAGATTTAGGTTCAAACTAATAGGGTCAGCGCGCATTAACATTGTGGTTTACTGTACTTAAGATGTCGGCAGAGAAGGAGTAACCATGACAACCCCACAAGACGTCCTGAAGATGATTCGGGACAACAACATTCAGATGATCGATCTGAAATTCGTCGATATGCCAGGTATTTGGCAGCACTTGACAGTGTTTCACGAACAAATCGATGAAAGTAGCTTTACGGACGGCGTACCTTTCGATGGTTCCAGTATTCGGGGTTGGAAAGCCATAAATGAATCAGACATGGCAATGGTACCCGATCCAAACACTGCTTGGATCGACCCTTTCATGCAGGAACCAACTCTTAGCCTCATCTGTAGCATCAAAGAACCGCGCACAGGTGAATGGTACAGTCGTTGTCCCCGCGTAATTGCTCAAAAAGCAGTAGACAATCTAGTTTCTTCTGGAATTGGTGATACAGCCTTTTTTGGTCCTGAAGCTGAATTTTTCATCTTTGATGATGTTCGCTTTGACCAAAACTCCCACGAAGGCTACTACCACGTAGACTCAATCGAAGGTCGTTGGAACTCTGGTAACCAAGAAAGCCCTAACCTAGGTTACAAACCCCGCTACAAAGAGGGTTACTTCCCTGTTTCTCCAACAGATACCCTGCAAGACATGCGCACAGAAATGCTGTTGACAATGGCAAAGTGCGGGGTTCCGATTGAAAAGCACCACCACGAAGTTGCAACTGGTGGTCAGTGCGAATTGGGCTTCCGTTTTGGTAAGTTAGTCGAAGCAGCTGATTGGTTGATGACTTACAAGTACATCATCAAGAATGTTGCTAAGAAATACGGCAAATCTGTCACCTTTATGCCCAAGCCAGTCTTTCAGGATAACGGTTCAGGGATGCACACTCACCAATCTATCTGGAAGGATGGTCAACCCCTATTTGCAGGTGACAAATACGCTGGTTTGAGCGAAACAGCACTGTACTACATTGGTGGTATCCTCAAGCATGCACCAGCACTCTTAGCAATTACCAATCCCACCACTAACTCTTACAAGCGCCTTGTACCTGGTTATGAAGCACCAGTTAACTTGGCTTACTCCCAAGGTAACCGTTCTGCTTCTATTCGTATTCCTCTGTCCGGTTCTAATCCCAAAGCCAAGCGCTTAGAGTTTCGCTGTCCAGATGCTACTTCTAATCCCTACCTCGCATTTGCTGCGATGCTGTGTGCTGGTTTGGATGGGATTAAGAACAAGATTGATCCTGGTGAACCTCTAGATAAAAACATCTATGAACTCTCTCCCGAAGAACTGGCTAAGGTTCCTTCCACTCCCGGTTCTTTGGAATTGGCTTTGGAAGCACTAGAAAAGGATCATGCTTTCTTAACTGAACCAGGCGTGTTTACTGAAGACTTTATTGAAACTTGGATTTCTTACAAGCTGGATAATGAAGTTAACCCGATGCGCTTGCGTCCCCATCCCTACGAATTTGCTCTCTACTATGATTGCTAATTTTAAGAAATTGGTTAGTAGCTAGTAGTTAGTGGATGGTAGTTCGTTGTCCACAACTAACAAATAGCTATTTGAGAGTATAAATTTAGCCACCCAACGTGGGTGGCTTTTTTTGACTGGTTGTTTGTTGGTTGTTGTTTGTAACTACCGCCTACCACCTACCAACCACCAATCACCAACTATTTAGCTCATCGCTGCATTGCTGCGGTCATAAGTCATTCGAGCGTTGGGGTCTA
>JANZYY010000238.1 GCA_026419705.1 Fischerella sp. | reverse complement strand
TTGCAGTCCACAAAGTGGAAACCCAAACAGATGGCAGTACCGTAGATGTGGAAGTTGATTTGATGGCAGACAATAATGCCCGTCGCACACCTCCACGCCCAACCTACGAGTCCTTAAGCCGCGAGTCGTTGGAAGAAGAAGAGTAAATAGTGGTTAGTAGTTAGTGGTTATTAATTAGTAGTAAAGAACAATTACTACTAACAACTAATAACTAACTACTAACAATCAACAACTTAATACTCCTGCTAGCACGGCTGTTTGTATCCGTGCAGATAAGTGAAGTCATAATTTAAACGCAGCATTAAAAACAGATGAGACACGCCCAAACTAATCAGTTTGACTACGTTAAAATCGGCTTAGCATCACCAGAACGCATTCGTCAGTGGGGTGAAAGAACACTGCCTAACGGTCAGGTAGTCGGTGAAGTAACCAAGCCAGAAACGATTAACTACCGAACCCTGAAACCAGAGATGGATGGTTTGTTTTGTGAGCGCATCTTTGGTCCGGCTAAAGATTGGGAATGCCATTGCGGAAAGTATAAAAGAGTACGGCACCGGGGAATTGTTTGCGAACGTTGTGGTGTGGAAGTCACTGAATCGCGAGTACGTCGCCACCGCATGGGCTATATAAAACTCGCCGCACCCGTGGCTCACGTTTGGTACCTCAAAGGTATTCCCAGCTATATTTCCATTTTGTTGGATATGCCCCTGCGGGATGTAGAGCAAATTGTCTATTTCAATTCCTATGTTGTTCTTAATCCAGGTAATGCTGAAACCTTAAATTATAAACAGCTACTCAGTGAAGACCAGTGGCTAGAAATTGAAGACCAGATTTACAGCGAAGACTCTACCTTGCAGGGTGTAGAAGTAGGCATTGGTGCAGAAGCTCTGCTGCGCCTACTTGCTGATATTAACCTCGAACAAGAAGCGGAAACCCTGCGGGAAGAGATCGCTACCGCCAAAGGTCAAAAACGAGCAAAGCTAATTAAGCGCTTGCGCGTAATTGACAACTTTATCGCCACCGGTTCCAAACCAGAGTGGATGGTAATGACGGTAATTCCCGTAATTCCGCCAGACTTGCGCCCGATGGTACAGCTTGATGGTGGACGGTTTGCGACTAGCGATTTGAACGATTTATATCGGCGAGTAATTAATCGTAATAACCGTCTTGCACGTTTGCAAGAAATTTTGGCTCCCGAGATTATTGTCCGCAATGAAAAGCGGATGCTGCAAGAAGCTGTAGACGCTTTAATTGACAATGGTCGGCGCGGACGGACAGTAGTAGGGGCAAATAATCGACCGCTGAAGTCTTTGTCAGACATTATTGAAGGTAAACAAGGGCGTTTCCGGCAAAACTTGCTGGGGAAACGGGTAGATTACTCCGGACGTTCTGTAATTGTAGTCGGGCCAAAGCTGAAGATCCATCAATGCGGTTTGCCGCGGGAAATGGCGATTGAGCTATTCCAACCTTTCGTGATTCACCGTTTGATTCGCAGCGGCATGGTCAACAATATTAAAGCTGCGAAAAAACTGATTTCACGGTCTGACCCAAGTGTTTGGGATGTGTTGGAAGAGGTGATTGAAGGACACCCAGTTTTGCTCAACCGCGCTCCCACCCTGCACCGTTTAGGAATTCAAGCTTTTGAACCAATTTTGGTGGAAGGAAGAGCTATCCAGCTACACCCCTTGGTATGTCCGGCGTTTAACGCCGACTTTGACGGCGACCAAATGGCGGTACACGTACCGTTATCTCTGGAATCACAAGCTGAGGCGCGGTTGTTAATGTTGGCTTCTAACAACATTTTGTCTCCGGCTACAGGTAAGCCAATCATTACACCCAGCCAAGATATGGTATTGGGAGCATATTACTTAACTGCAGAAAACCCTCATGCTCAAAAAGGTGCAGGACGATATTTTGCCTCTCTAGATGATGTAATTATGGCTTACGAGCAGGAACAAATTGATCTGCACGCTTATATTTATGTCCGCTATGACGGTGAAGTCGAATCAGAACAGGGAGACAATGAGCCACAACAAGTCATCGAAAATGAAGATGGTAGCCGAACTAAGCTGTATAAATACCGTCGAGTTAGAGAAGACGCTCAGGGGAATTTAATTTCTCAGTATATATACACAACTCCAGGTCGTGTAATTTACAACAAAGCGATCCAGGAAGCGCTAACTAGTTAGGAATCGTTGTTTGTTGTTTGTTGTTAGCCGTTTGTAACAACCAACTAACAACCAACCATCAACCAACCACCAACAACTATTGACAAATGACTAAAGACAAAATGATTTTCCGCAATCGCGTCGTTGACAAAGGTCAACTGCGAAATTTAATTTCTTGGGCATTCACCCACTATGGTACGGCGCGGACAGCTGTGATGGCAGACAAATTAAAAGACTTGGGCTTCCGCTACGCTACCAAGGCTGGAGTTTCGATCAGCGTAGAAGACTTAATGGTACCTCCTTCTAAGCGATCGCTCCTTGAAGCAGCAGAAGCAGAAATTCGTGCTACAGAAGAACGTTATCAACGTGGTGAAATCACGGAAGTAGAACGCTTCCAGAAAGTAATTGATACCTGGAACGGAACTTCCGAAGCCCTCAAAGATGAAGTTGTTAGCCACTTTAAGAAAACCAATCCCCTCAACTCCGTATACATGATGGCATTTTCCGGAGCACGAGGTAATATCTCTCAAGTCCGCCAATTGGTGGGAATGCGGGGACTGATGGCTGACCCGCAAGGAGAAATTATTGACTTGCCGATCAAAACAAATTTCCGAGAAGGACTTACCGTCACAGAATACATCATTTCCTCTTACGGCGCGCGCAAAGGATTGGTAGACACCGCATTGCGGACGGCTGACTCTGGTTATCTCACCCGCCGCCTGGTTGACGTTTCCCAAGATGTGATCATCCGGGAAATTGACTGCGGTACTACTAGGGGAATTCCCATGCGGGCAATGACCGAAGGCGGCAAAGTCATGATCAACCTGGCCACACGCCTGATGGGACGAGTGGTGGCAGAGGATGTAGTACACCCTACTACAGGTGAAGTCATTGCCCCTCGCAACACACCCATTTCTGAAGATCTGGCCAAAATCATTGAACAATCAGGAATTACCGAAGTAATGGTGCGATCGCCCCTGACTTGTGAAGCAGCGCGATCGGTGTGCCAACACTGCTATGGCTGGAGCCTTGCCCACGCGAAAATGGTAGATTTAGGCGAAGCCGTAGGTATTATTGCGGCACAAAGTATCGGTGAACCAGGTACTCAGTTGACCATGCGTACTTTCCACACAGGGGGTGTATTCACTGGTGAAGTGGCAAAACAAGTGCGTGCCGAAATCGATGGTTCTGTCCGCTTCCCTCGCCGGATACGGACAAGACCCTACCGTACCCGCCACGGTGAAGATGCTCTCTATGTGGAAACCAACGCCACTTTGATTCTGGAAGCCAGCAACTCAGACTCAACCAACAAAGAAATTCCCGTTACCCAAGGTTCAACACTGTACGTCACCGACGGACAAAAGGTGAAGCTAGGACAGTTAATTGCAGAAGTAGCACTCGGCGGACGTGCAACTCGTGCCAATACAGAAAAAGCAGTGAAAGACGTAGCCTCTGACTTGGCAGGGGAAGTCAAGTTTGCCGATGTTGTAGCAGAACAAAAAACTGACCGTCAAGGCAATACCACCACTACAGCGGCGCGGGGTGGTTTGATTTGGATTTTATCAGGGGAAGTTTATAACTTACCACCTGGAGCCGAATTGGTTGTTAAAGAAAACGATACCGTCGCCACCAATGGCGTCTTGGCAGAAACCAAATTAACCACCCAGCATGGTGGCGTGGTGCGCTTACCAGAAGTAGCCCCAGGCAAATCTACACGCGAAATTGAAATTATCACCGCTTCCGTAGTTTTAGACCAAGCGACAGTCACCGTTCAAAGCTCTCAAGGTAAAAATAACTACCTAGTTACCACTGGTAACAACCAAGTTTTTAACCTCAGGGCAACCCCAGGCACCAAAGTCCAAAACGGTCAAGTGGTAGCTGAGTTGATTGATGACCGCTATCGTACTACTACCGGTGGCTTGCTGAAATATGCTGGTGTAGAAGTCCAGAAAAAAGGTAAAGCCAAGCAAGGTTACGAAGTTGTGCAGGGAGGAACCCTACTGTGGATTCCAGAAGAAACCCACGAAGTTAACAAAGATATCTCCTTGCTGTTGGTAGAAGACGGTCAGTTTGTTGACGCTGGAACTGAGGTAGTTAAAGATATCTTCTGCCAAAACAGTGGTGTCATCGAAGTCACCCAGAAAAATGACATTCTGCGAGAAGTAGTAATTAAGCCAGGAGAACTGCTGATGGTTGACGATCCAGAGGCAGTCATGGACAAGGATAATACCTTTGTTCAACCTGGTGAGGAATTGCTGGGGCAAGTTGTCAACGAACTACGGTACATCCAATACGTGGAAACCCCAGAAGGTCCAGCCCTGTTGAGCCGTCCGGTAGTTGAGTATGCCGTACCAGACCGCCCTGATGTCCCATCTACGACATCAGTAAGTCAACAAGCCGCACGTTCCATTCAATTGCGGGCCGTACAGCGACTGCCTTACAAAGATTCTGAGCGAGTTAAATCCGTTGAAAGTGTGGAACTGCTGCGAACCCAACTGGTATTGGAAATTGAACAAGAAGGCGAACAAGACCATACTGCTTCTCCCTTGGCAGCAGACATTGAATTGGTTGCCGATCCCAATGACCCAGAAATTCAGCGCTTGCAGCTAGTGATTTTAGAGTCCTTGACGGTGCGTCGGGATATTGCTGCTGATGCCACTCAAGGTAGTACCCATACAACACTTGAGGTTGAAGACGGACAAACCATTGCTCCAGGTGCTGTAGTAGCACGTACCCAAATCTTGTGTAAAGAAGGTGGTATTGTACGGGGTGTACAAAAAGGCACAGAAGCGGTTCGTCGTTGTTTAGTGTTGCGTCAACAACACGACATGATCGTGATGCATTCTACTGTCCAGCCCAAATTCAAAGTGGGTGACTTGGTAGTAGAAGGCACAGAAATTGCTCCAGGAGTCTTTGCTGAAGAATCTGGACAAATCGTAGCAGTGCAAAAAGTAGAAGGCAAAGAAGAAGTGTCCACTGACGAATCAGCACTGACTACTCAAAACTACACTATCACCATCCGCGTTGGTCGTCCTTACCGCGTCAGCGCTGGTGCTGTCTTGCAGGTAGAAGATGGCGATTTGGTGCAGCGCGGTGATAACTTGGTACTGCTGGTGTTTGAACGCGCTAAGACGGGAGACATCATCCAAGGTTTGCCCAGGATTGAGGAACTGCTTGAAGCTCGCAAACCAAAAGAAGCGTGTGTTCTAGCAAAAAGAGCGGGAGAAGTCAAGGTAATCTATGGTGATGGCGATGAAGCGATCGCAGTCAAAGTGATCGAACCCAACGGCGTAGTCACAGATTATCCAATCGGACCCGGACAGAACTTGATCGTTACAGATGGACAAACGGTGAGTGCAGGACAGCCACTGACAGACGGTCCGGCCAATCCACACGAAATCCTAGAGGTCTTCTTTAATCTTGGTTCTGAAGATGGAGTTTACGCCTGTGCAAGCAATGCCTTGCAGAAGGTACAAACCTTCCTAGTAAATGAAGTACAATCGGTTTATCAGTCTCAAGGCATCGATATTGCCGATAAACACATTGAAGTAATTGTCCGGCAGATGACCTCGAAAGTACGAGTAGATGATGGTGGCGATACCACTATGCTGCCTGGTGAGTTGGTAGAACTGCGCCAAATTGAACAGGTAAACGAAGCTATGGCAATCACTGGTGGTGCAAGAGCTCAATACACTCCCGTATTGTTAGGTATTACCAAAGCATCCTTGAACACCGATAGCTTCATTTCTGCCGCATCCTTCCAAGAAACAACCAGGGTATTGACCGAAGCAGCGATTGAAGGAAAATCTGACTGGCTGCGTGGTTTGAAAGAAAACGTCATCATCGGACGATTGATTCCCGCAGGAACAGGCTTTAATACTTATGAAGAACCTAGCATAGTCGAAGACTACACAGAAGGAATCAGTAGTAGCGTCTTGGATGAAGTTGAAGACCCGTTGGATATGGTGCTGGATGACCGTACAGCCCGCACCTATAACTTAGATTCTCCAACTCTCGGGGTAGGGGAACCTACATTTGGTAGCAGACGTCTAGAAAGTTCGATTCTGGATGATGATGACCTGATTCCCGGTGAAATCAACGACCTTACAGAAGACGACGAAGAAGACAATTACGACGAGGACGACTACGACGACGAAGACGAAGAATAAACCAACACGGTGATGACAAAATGTCGGGAGTCTGGGAGTTATGAAGTATTCTCACCGTCTCCCCGCATTTCGTCAAAAGTTGGCGGAAAACTCTGTCTGCTTTGGGTTGTCGACTTTGGGCATGGGGCATAGTAATACTTCAATTCCCAATCCCCAAAAAAACTCCATTCCCCTACGATGTGAGTGGAGTTTTTTATTTTCTTTGTAGGCAAAGGATAAAAGTAGGAAGAAAAATAATGTTTATATATTGCGTAATCAAATCATCTCACTGAATTTTATAGAAAATCAGAGCCTCGTTAGCAGTCAATCGTTAGTTTGTATTTTGTTTATTTCTTATTTCCATTAACCTACAATCGATACAGGTGGCTGATATATCAGAACCGATATTTGTTATCCCCATACTTTGCACCTAATTTATTTGTACTTGCCAACTTCTATTTTCATCAAGATGTGTCTGTTAAATCAGCGACAGAAATTTTTTTAGTTTCCGGAAAAGATGAATGAGTACATTTACTGTGGTAAATTATGGTTAAAGTCATTTGAAAACACTTATAAAATGTATCCCATACTTGGAAAAATATTAATTTTTGCTTGCTAGTATTTATGAAGTTCCAACTATATTTTGTTTTCATCGCTAAAAATAAGTTAAAATTAGGTACTTGATAACTACGTTATCTCACTCACCACTTGTTACCAAGTGGGGGCAGTAGCCGAAAATTTAGTCTGTCCCCGAAAGATATATATTTCTAGAGGTAAGAACCTGTGAATGGCTAGAATTCAAGGGTTTAAATGCAGACACCCGACCGCCTAGGTCTACAAAAAATGTTAGCTAGTAAAGTAGAAAAATAAGTAAAAATTATAGAACAGACTCTTCCCATTTGATCCGAGGACGACTAAACGTGAAAACTGCCATCCTGCAAACAATGAAGAATGGCAAAAGTGAAAGAAGTTGAACATTGGTAGGTTTAGTCTCAGTCGTAATTAGCTTTGCTTTCTTGATTGCTTCTGAGTCGACCAAAAATCAACTAAAACGATCGCATCGCAGTTTAGTCTTCCAATTGGGGAAACCACGTGCTAAAAGCTGTGGAAGTATCAAAAAAATCCAGGTTAAGCTAGAAAAGAGAGTAGGTGTTAGCTACCGACACCCCTTGGGGCAAGGAGCAAGACTCATTCTCAGGCGGGAATATTCTAAAGTTGGCATTGTCCTTACTCCATGCTGCGAATTATTACTCAGCAGGCAGACGTCAGATCGGAATTACAACTGTCTCTTATACACATCTCCGAGCCCA
>JANZYY010000237.1 GCA_026419705.1 Fischerella sp. | reverse complement strand
GGTACACACAACCAAACGTCGTAATTTTAGCAGGGATGATATTTACTTCTTGCAAGCAGCTGCTAACGTTTTGGCTGCGGCGATCGAACGCCAACGCGTGGAAGACGCACTCAAAGAAAGCGAACAACGCTGGCAACTAGCCGTGCGGGGTACTAATGATGGAATTTGGGACTGGAATGTCAAAACTAATGAAGTGTTCTTTTCCACACGTTGGAAAGAAATGCTTGGTTACGAAGAAGAGGAAATTTCCAACCATCTAGATGAATGGATCAGTCGCGTCCATCCAGACGATATCGACTCAGTGATGCAGGCCATGACCGATCACTTTGCCAAAAAAACCCCATTTTACACAACCGAACACCGCCTCAGGTGTAAAGACGGTACTTACAAATGGATTTTGAATCGTGCTCAGGCGTTGTGGGATGAAAACGATCGCGTTGTGCGGATGGCAGGTTCCCATACGGATATTACCGAACGCAAGCTAGCCGAGGAAAAATTGCGTCAGAGTGAGGAACGCTTTCAAATCCTGGCTCGTGCTACCACAGATGTTGTTTGGGACTGGGATTTAGTGACCGACCAGGTGTGGTGGAATGAGAATGTGCAAATACTTTTTGGTTACTCGCCAGAACAAATTATCACGAACAATCGTTGGTGGTGCGAACATATACATCCAGACGAGAGAGAGAGAATCGTTGCCGATCTTCAGGCTGTAATTGATAGCGGTGAACAATTCTGGTCAAATGAGTACCGTTTTTGTCGCGCTGATGGTTCTTATGCCTACATTTTCGATCGCGGTTATGTCGTTCACGACAGTACGGGCAAACCTGTACGGATGATTGGCGCGATGATGGACATTAGCGAGCGCAAACGGGTACAAGAAGAGTTACAGCGCCAAAACATGCGATCGCGCTTGTTTGCTGACGTCACCTTGAAAATTCGCCAGTCTTTACAAATCGATGAAATTCTCGAAACTAGCGTCAAGGAAGTGCAAAAGCTGCTAAATGCCGATCGAGTATTAATTTTTCGGCTGTGGCCTGATGGTTCTGGAACGGTAGTCAAAGAAGCAGTGGTTCCTGGTTGCCTTGCGATTTTGGGACGTAATATCATTGACCCTTGCTTTCAAGAAGATTACGTAGAAAAATACCGCCGGGAGCACGTCAGTGCTATTGATGACATTAGTCAAGCGGAGATCCAACCTTGTCATGTGGAATTTTTGCAACAATTTGCCGTCAAAGCTAACCTAGTTGTGCCAATTATCCAGCAAAACCAGCTGTGGGGGCTGTTGATTGCCCATCAGTGTGCCCATCCCCGCCACTGGAATAGCTGGGAAACCGAATTATTGCGACAATTGGCAGATCAAATTGGCATTGCGATCGCCCAAGCGAAACTCTTAGAACAGGAAACTCGCCAACGGCAAGAACTCAGTCGTTCCAACGAAGAACTGCAAGAATTTGCTTTTGTCGCCTCTCACGATTTGCAAGAACCACTGCGGAAAATTAAAGCATTTGGCGATCGCCTCAAAGCCACCTGCGGAGACGCCTTAAGCGAACAAGGACGCGACTACCTAGACAGAATGCAAAATGCTGCTCGCCGAATGCAAACTTTGATTGAAGATTTATTAAGTTTGTCGCGAGTGACAACCAGAGCGCAGCCTTTTGTGGCGGTGAATCTCTCTCGGGTAACGCAAGAGGTATTATCTGATTTAGAAATCAGCATTCATCAAACCCAAGCAACCATAGAAGTAGGCGAGCTACCCATCATTAAAGCCGACCCCCTGCAGATGCGGCAATTGTTGCAAAATCTCATCGGCAATGCCCTTAAGTTCCAACGCCCGGAAATACCACCCGTTGTCAAAATTTATAGTAAGATTTTATCAGATTCATCGGATCTAGTTGCCGTTGGTAGCGGGCAATGTCAAATCATTGTGGAAGATAACGGTATTGGATTTGACGAAAAATATTTGGATCGCATTTTTAACGTCTTTCAGCGTCTGCACGGTCGCACTGAATATGAAGGCACGGGTATAGGTTTAGCAATCTGCCGGAAAATTGTTGAACGTCATCAGGGGAGCATCACCGCTAGGAGCAAACCAGGGCAAGGGGCGAAATTTATCGTTTCTTTGCCACTTAACCTCGATTCTTGATCTTCTTCACCATTATAAGGATTATTATACGCCTATGTGCATATCGTTATTTTACAACCCTACCCTATAAATTTGTTGCAATTTCATAATCAATTAATCCTATAAGCATCGCATAAGGAGAAAATGCAGAGTGAAGGGTCGGCAAACAACCATCACAATCTTGATGGCTGATGATGATGAGGACGACTGTATGTTGGCTCGTGAAGCATTAACAGAAAGCCGCCTCGCAAATAACCTACATATAGTTAAAGATGGAGAGGAGTTGATGGATTATTTACATAAGCGTGGTCGATATGCCGATCCGAAAATTTCGCCTCGTCCGGGTTTGATTTTGTTAGATTTAAATATGCCCAAAAAAGATGGTCGTGAGGCGCTTAAAGAAATTAAGAATGACCCGAGATTAAGGCAAATTCCTGTCGTGGTACTCACGACCTCCAAAGCAGAGGAAGATATTTATCGTACCTATGATTTGGGGGCAAACTCGTTTATCATCAAACCGGTGACATTTGCCGCCTTAGTTGAAGTAATGAGGACCATAGGGAAGTACTGGTTTGAAATTGTAGAACTGCCGCTATAAGCGTGGGAGGCAGCAATGAAAGACAGACCGATTAAAGTTCTTCTCATTGATGACGATGAAGATGATTATAAATTAACTCACGATTGGTTCAAGGAATTTCAAGTCATTAGCTGCGAGTTGAGATGGATAAATACTTATCAAGCTGCTAGAAATGCGATCGCTTCTAGACAATACGATGTCTATCTTGTTGATTATCGTTTAGGTGATGGCAATGGCTTGGAACTTTTGCGCGAAGCTATTGCTAATGGCTGTACAGATCCAATTATATTGCTCACCGGCCAAGGAGACCGAGAAATAGACATAGAAGCGATGAAAGCCGGAGCAGCGGATTATCTGGAAAAAAGCAAATTAACTGCACCTTTACTAGAGCGTTCTGTTCGCTATGCGTTAGAACGCAAACAAACCGAACAGAAAATTCGCGAACAAGCTGCCCTGTTAGATGTCGCTACAGATGCAATTTTAGTACAAGATTTAGATAATCAAATTCTATTTTGGAATAAAGCTGCAGAGCGTCTTTACGGTTACAAAAAAGAAAATGCAATAGGTAGAAAAGTATCGGAACTTTGGCAAGAAAAAAATTTATCACAACTACAAGAAGCTCTCACCATTTTGATGAAAAATGGCGCCTGGGAAGGAGAGTTACAGCAAAAAACAAAATCTGGTCAAGAAATCATCGTCGAAAGCCGCTGGACATTAGTAAGAGAGTTTGATAAAAAAAGACAAGCTATTTTAATTGTCAATACTGATATTACCCAAAAGAAGCAACTAGAAGCACAATTTTTACGTGCCCAGCGTTTGGAGAGTATTGGTACATTAGCCAGCGGTATTGCTCATGACCTCAACAATGTTCTGGCACCGATATTGATGACAGCACAACTATTAGAATCACAACTGCATGATGAGCGCAGTAAGCGACTTTTGCCGATATTAATCAGCAATGCCAAAAGAGGAGCAAATCTAGTCAAGCAAGTTCTATCTTTTACTCGTGGAATCGAAGGCGATCGCACTTTAGTGCAACTAAAGCACTTGGTTCGCGAAATTCAGCACGTCGTCAAAGAAACATTTCCCAAATCTATAGATGTTTCCACTCACATACCGCCAAACCTTTGGACTGTATATGGCGATCCCACCCAACTACATCAAGTGTTAATGAATTTGTGTGTGAATGCTCGTGACGCTATGCCCAATGGCGGTAATTTAACCATTTCTGCGGAAAATTTTTTAGTAGATCAAAATTACGCCAGAATGCATATTGATGCCAGAGAGGGTGCTTATGTAGTCATCACCGTTACTGATACAGGAGTAGGAATAAATCGGGAAATATTAGATCGTATTTTTGAGCCATTTTTTACTACCAAAGAATTCGGCAAAGGTACTGGACTTGGTCTTTCTACAGTACTGGGAATTGTTAAAAGCCACGGTGGATTTGTCAGCGTCTACAGTGAAGTTGATAGAGGTAGCCAATTTAAAGTGTTTTTACCAGCGCAACAAACACCGGAAAATTCCGAAGAACGAGAAGTGGACTTACCTTCGGGAAATGGCGAATTAATTTTGGTTGTTGACGATGAAGATTCCATTCGCGACATCACCAAAACATCCCTAGAAACCCACAATTACAAAGCAATCACAGCCAGCGATGGTATTGAAGCGATCGCCCTTTACGCAGAACATCGCGATGAAATCTCTGTAGTATTAACAGATATGCTGATGCCCTCTATGGATGGAATCACAACTATCCGTACCTTGAAAAAAATTAATCCTAACGTCAAAATTATCGCCGTCAGCGGACTGGCTTCTGCTGATAAGGTTAACACCGCCCACGACGTTGGTGTGAAAGCCTTTTTGCCCAAACCCTTTACAGCCAAACAATTATTGCAAACTATTGGAGCGGTGAAGAATGGAAAGTAGAATTTGTTGTTAGTTATTAGTTGTTTGTTCTTTGGAACAACCAACAACCAACAACCAACAACCAACAAATGACTAATAATTCTGAAATTTTAGCTGTTAACGACGCTTTTTATCGAGCATTTGAAAAAAAAGACATTGAGGCGATGAGTACAGTCTGGTCTCAAGGAACTGGTAGTCTTTGCGTTCACCCTGGTTGGGATATACTCCGGGGTTGGAAGGCAATTCGTACCTCCTGGGAAAAGATATTTCAAAATACTCCTTATATTGAAATAAATCGAGATATAATTACAACAGAAATTCGCGACAATATCGCCTACGTAGTGCTTATAGAAAATGTCATGCAAGTTATTAATGGTAGAAAAATAGAAGCGCGATCGCTAGCTACGAATGTGTTTGAACTTCTCGGTGGCAAGTGGTATTTAATACATCATCATGCCAGTCCCATTGTGCGGTAACAAACTATGCTTTCACCTATCCTCTTGCAAATTAACTGCAACAATGTATTGCAGCCGCGATGATGGATGATATAATGTCTGCCTGCTTAGCTGTAGGAGCGTCACGTCTTTCCACTCCCTAGCAAATACAGCAGCGCCATACGCACGGCGACACCGCTAGTAACTTGGTTCTGAATCAGACTAAATTCTGGGTCATCCATCAAGTCAGAGCTAATTTCCACACCACGATTCACCGGTCCGGGATGCAAAACTTTGACATTGGGCTTGCACAGTTGCAGTTTTGAGCGTGCGATCCCAAATAACTGATGATATTCTCTTAAAGAAGGCAATAAGTGTGCTGTCATGCGTTCCTTTTGCAAACGCAAGGTCATGACGAAATCAGCATCCCTCAAAGCAGGTTCTAATTCCCAATGGAGAAAAAGCTTACCCGGTCTATTTTTACCATAATCGGCAAATAATTTCGGTAACAAAGTGGGTGGGGCTGCTAAATGCAGTTCTGCGCCACTGGCTGTGAAACTCCAAATATTCGATCGCGCTACACGTGAATGCAGAATATCACCAACAATAGCAATCTTTTTACCTTTAAGAAGTTCCAGGTGGGGGTAATCTGGATCGAGCAGAGTACAGATAGTAAACAAATCTAGCAGAGCTTGAGAAGGATGCTCGTGTTGACCATCACCAGCATTGAGAACGCTAACTTTTGCACCTAAACGATCCATTTCCTCGGCGATCGCATTGGGTACTCCCGCCTCTCGATGGCGAATGACCATGATATCAGTTCCCATTGCCAAATAGGTCTTAGCCGTATCCAGAATTGTTTCTCCTTTGGTCATCGAAGAGGTAGCAGAGGCGAAGTTCAGCGTGTCTGCTGAGAGGCGCTTAGCTGCAAGCTCAAAGCTGCTGCGAGTGCGGGTGGAAGGCTCAAAAAATAAATTTGCCACTACTTGTCCCTGTAAAGTTGGCACTTTCTTCGTCCGCCGTGACAGCACCTCCTGAAAACTGGCGGCTGTTTGCAGTACAATATTGTACTCAGCTGGGGTAAAGTCAGCGAGTGTGAGAATGTGGTGGCGAGTCCAATTAGTAGTAGGCATAAACCGTGATTAGATTTTTGTAGAGGAGCTATCTTAGGCGACTCTACAATAATTTACATATGCAGAGGAAATATTACCATCCGAATCGATATCACAACCAAAAAGTTGGATGTGGGGGATGAAAAGCATGAATTGTGAAATTTTCAGCCCAATCGCATTCATGATTTTCACCTATTTCCAATCCCCAATTCAAAATGGGAACCGCGAAATCAAGAATGCACTACTCCAAAGGATGAGCTTAAATAGTCAGAACCAAATTATCTCGATGAATCACTGTTTCCGCCGTTTCTCCACTTTCATATCCTAAAATCACTGCAATTTCGCTCGAATGACATCCACGAATTTTCTGCAGTTCAGCACTGGTGTAGTTCACAAGTCCCCTGGCAATTTCTTTACCTGTTGGATCGCATAATAGCACGGCTTCTTGGGTATCAAATTCGCCTTCCACAGCGGTAATACCAGCAGCCAATAAAGATTTGCCTGCTTGTGAAATTGCTATCACTGCTCCTTCATCTAAATATAACTTGCCAGCAGGAAGTAGACCATAAGCTATCCAGCGTTTGCGAGCCGAGGTTGGCTCTGGTTGTGGTTCAAAGTGAGTGCCAAGCGGTTCTCCATGTAATATTTTTTCTATATTTTGGGGATATTTCCCTTCGGTAATTACGGTGCGAACACCAGCAGCAGTAGCAATTCGTGCCGCCGAAATTTTTGTCACCATGCCACCAGTACCCCACGGAGAACCTTGAGCGCCTGTTTGTACATTTAATTCTTCTAATTCCCTGATGTTACTAACTAACGCGATCGGCTGTGCATCAGGTACAGAACGGGGATCGGCTGAGTACAGCCTATCTACGTCTGTAAGTAAAAACAACCAATCTGCATGTACTAAACTAGCAACTAAAGCCGAAAGAGTGTCATTGTCCCCAAATTTTAATTCTTCCACTGCTACCGTGTCATTCTCATTCACCACAGGAATTACCCCTAGTTCTAGTAATTCTTTAAAGGTTTTGTACACATTCAGATAGCGACTGCGCTGTACTAAGTCGCTACGGGTAAGCAACACTTGAGCAATTGGTTGTTGTAAGGTATTAAATAAATCATCATATACACGGATTAAGCGCCCTTGTCCAACTGCTGCTACCGCTTGTTTGAGGGCGATCGCTTTTGGTCTTTCGGCTAAACCCAAACGTGCACAACCCACCCCAACAGCGCCAGAAGAAACCAAAATCACCCGATGTCCTTGTTGTCGCAAGTGCGAGAGTGTTTCTGCTAAGGTTGCAATCGTGGAAATTGCCAATAACCCTGTTTCTGGTTGAGTGAGACTAGAAGTTCCGATTTTGACAACAATCGTTTTAGTCATTAGTTAGTGGTTAGTTATTGATGGCACATCTGTACATTGGTTAGTCTGTCTCTTATACACATCT
>JANZYY010000236.1 GCA_026419705.1 Fischerella sp. | reverse complement strand
GTAGGTAGTAGGTAGTAGGTACTTAAGTAGTAGTTATTTGTTCATTTTTTACCACCAACCATTAACTACTAACCATTAACTACTAACCATTAACTACTAACCACCAACCACTAACCACTAACTAATTCTTAGTCCCTTTAATTACAGCTTGCCGAAAACCCAGTGCAATCAAGATATTAGAAAGCGTTAAAAAGAATTCTGCGCTTCCGTGCAGCCAATCTACGTTTGCCAAAGACTTGCTGTAATGCAGTTGAGCATAAATCCCTGCTGGGATGGTGACAGCGACAAACACAAGAGTACCGTAAAAACCATACAACGCCAAACGTGGCATTTGCTTGACTCGGCTAATAAACCACAAGAAACCCAGGTAGGGAAACAGTGAGAGGATAAATAGGGTTTCTTTTGAAATCATTGTTTTTAAATAAATATAAATACAGTTGGAGTTGTAAGGGCGGATTTAACTGTCAAAACTATCAATATTTTTACATGAACACAACAGCTAACCCGTCCCCACTCTAGCAAAATGTAATTATTAGTTTGATTTGATGGGTTGCGTGGAATTTACTTCACCAGCCATCTCAGTAGATTTGGTAGAACGCCAAATCCATATTGCAGCTATCCAAAGCGTACAATTACCAACTACAGTCATGGCAGCTTGTAGCGTGACTAACCATTCAAGTGATTTTGCATTGTCAAAATAGTGCCAGGTACAAGCACACATTGCGCTTACTAAAGCTGGTAACATTGCCACAGATAACGTCCACCAAGCACGGTTGCTAGTAACTTCCCCATATTTCCAAATAAACCAAATTGCGGCAATCCACTCAATCACGCTAGAGACGTGAATAATCCAGGTGGGAATTGAAAGAGCGTGCATGTTAGTCAACGGTCATTGTCAATGGTCAATAGTTAATAGTTAACAGTCATCGATCTTTAGTCAATAGTCGTTGACATATTCTTGTCTACTCGCCGTACTTCTTCCACCTGACCAACTTCAAAAATGAGGGTAAAACGCTGACCCATTTCTCGCTCAATAAATTCTTCCAACAACTGTACTTGCCAAGGGGTTACTGGTTCTTTTGCCCGTACATTCAGACGGACTTCTGGCGGATTGGTTAGCCAGTTGGTTTGAGTACTGAGTAACTCTAGTCTTTGAAAAGTGACAGTTTTGTTCAACAATGCCTGTCGCACGTTGTATTCTAACTCTACTTGTCTGACAAGTTGGAAAAAGCTTACAGCCAACGGAACGATCAGAACTGATGTAAAAGCAGAAGTCCAAATCAGAGGTTTGCGCGCCCTACGCATGGATGTATAACCTGCTAGCAAAAATATAACCATGCAGGAAAGAGTTATACCTAGCAGATTGGTGAGGTAAAGCAGGGTTGCTCCTAGGCTTAGTGATAAATTTGCGCGTGATAATCCTAAGCCAATTACGCAAATAGGAGGCATGAGAGCAACAGCAATTGCTGTTCCTGCAACGCTTCCAGAAATTTTTGGTTCGATCTTGGCGTAACCACTGACACCGCCTGCTGCTACTGCTATCCCTAAATCCAACAAGGTTGGTTCTGAACGTGCCAGTACTTCACTACCGAAACTGGGAAGACGCACAAACATTCCCAATGTATAGGCGATCGCTACTGCAATAATTGTTCCCACCCCCACAGCTATTATTCCTTTGCGGAACAATAACGTGTTTCCTTGCAAAGCACCAAAGGCTAATCCGCGAATTGGCAGCATCAAGGGCGCAACAATCATAGCTCCAATGATGACCGCAGCACTGTTTGACAGTAAGCCAAAGGTGGCGATGACACAAGAACCAACAATTAAAATCAGGTAAGGTAAATCTAACGTTGATTCTGCTAGCAATTCTGTTTCCATCTGTTCAAGTGGGATGGGCTTAACAACTTGCCTCCTCAAATTCCGAAAACGGTCTTGCAATTTCCCTCGCACAATGCCTTCCTCTTCCCTCATCACTATCAATTTTGCACAGTTCTGTGATGGTTATCTATTTCTGTAGGTATCAGCACTGCGATCGCAGGGGATAAAATCGCGTTCCTGGAATTCAGTTCTTACAATTCAAAAACTGGATTATTTACAGGCCAACCGCGAGGTTCAGCTAGAACCTCACCGATAGGTAGAGCTATTTCTAAACCATTCAGGTAACGTTTCACGAGTCGGTCATAGAGCACAAGGTAAATAGCTGCTCCAAGGTTTGTGCAATGACATGTTGGAATGAAAACTCGGCGGTGGCAAAGACCACGAATATGGGATGGCACGCTACCGTCTTCTGGACCAAACAAGTAGACTGCATTTTCAGGATGCTCAAAAACGAGCAAATTCTCAGAACTAGGCAATAACTCCACCGTAATGGGAGTTACATTTTCAAAGTGATCCAAGGGTCGGTCATCAAGGATGATATCAACATCTCCAAACCCCTTCATTCGCTCTTCTCGTGGTATGCGGTTTTGCTTCCAAACTGCTTCAGCACAACGGCGGCCAGCGATCCAAACTTGGGAAACTCCAAAGCATGAGGCTGCTCGGACAGCCGCACCCACATTGAAGGGATCGCGAGGTCAAACATCACGATTGCTGGTAATTCACCTCTACGAGCCGATTAAAGGGCCATTTCGGCTTCTGGAAATGTTCAATTTTATCCATTTCTCAATTACCTACCACTCTTAATGCAGTAGTCTAACACTATATAAAACGCTGGTCATCTTGTTAATAATCTCCCATTCCTCAACTGATTACCAAGTGGGACTGCATTTAGTTCATAAGAATGTGATTTATATCCATGTACTGAAGCGTAACGGTGAGATGCAAGCAGTCCACTTGACCTGACCCGTAACATGGTTATTAGTTTAGTTTTACTGTTTCCGGTGTAATGACTAATCTCCAAGACTACAATCCCAGCGGCGTAGGTGAAATAAATGGTAATCTCTTTGGTCTACCATTTAATTATGAGTCTGCAAACCTGATTGTTTTTGGTGTGCCGTGGGAAGTCACCGTTTCCTATGGTGCAGGTACTGCCAACGGCCCGCAACGGATTCTGGATGCTTCACGACAACTAGATTTGTTCGATTTCGATCATCCTAATGGATGGAAACAGGGAATTTTTATGGTAGAAATTCCCCAGGAAATTCTGGAGAATAATAATTACTACCGTAACTTGGCAGCAAAAATTATTGAGCGACTAGAACAAGGTAAATCGCTAACAGATATACCAGATTTAACACCTGTACTAACAGAAATTAATCAAGCTAGTCAAAAAGTAAATCAATGGTTGTTTGAAAGGTGTTTGCAAGCAATTAATCATGGTAAAAGAGTCGCTGTAATTGGAGGAGATCACAGCTCGCCACTAGGTTATTATCAAGCATTAGCAACTAAATACTCAAACTTTGGTATCTTACATATTGATGCACACGCAGATTTGAGAAATGCTTATGAAGGATTTGAGTTTTCTCACGCATCTATCATGTTCAATGCAATGAAGTTGCCACAAATTTCCAAGTTAGTGCAAGTAGGGTTGCGTGACATTTGTCATGATGAAGTACAAATGATCGACCATTCTCACAGTCGAATTATTGCTTATTACGATCCGATGATTAAACGAAAACTCTATTCTGGAAAGACTTGGATGGAGTTATGTCGAGAAATCATCGGTCATTTACCCAAATATGTTCATATTAGCTTTGATGTTGATGGCTTAGATCCAAAATTGTGTCCTCATACAGGTACTCCTGTTCCGGGTGGATTAGAATTAGAGCAAACTTTTTGTTTATTTCGTGAATTAGTCAATAGTGGTAAAGAAATTATCGGTTTCGATGTCTGTGAAGTTGGTGATGCTGAGTGGGATGGCAATGTCGGTGCGCGAATTGTTTACAAGTTGGCAAACTTGATGGACTTATCGCAGCAACGAACCACGGTTTGATTGCTGACGCATATCTTCTGTGCATTATTTCAGCAGCAAGTGCGATCGCTGTTTGGGAGGCTTCTTTGCAACATCGCCATGACTGTCAGTTTAACTGACATTGTTGTTAGAGATGCTCAAGTAATTGTCGGTGTACATTTGCTTGAGGCGATCGCCCATAAAATTTCAGTGATTTTGATCAAGTGTACAGACCCTATGGAACTGAACCGCTTCCATGAGTACACTTAAGTGCGATCGCTACGATTGCTGTCCAATCAGATTTTTTCATCACTGATATCTTGATCGGAGCTAGGGGCTGCTAGTTTCTGCCTGGTGGCTGTTGTAATTAATGCAAGATGTGAAATCATCTGATTTTTTTACCTTAAACGCTTGTAAATTAGCACCCGATCGGCAATGAAACAGCCCTCCTTGCTTGTGGGGGGAGATTTGGATGAAAATTCTTCGGCTCTGCTATCATTTTCTGTAATTTCCTGCTCGTTAGGAAATTTAGTTGAATGAAAATTCCGTACTTTGACAATCAGTGAGGAGTGAGATGGGACTTAGCGACGAATTGTTGAACCCGAATAAAAGGAGCATGGTTGTAGATGACTGCTGCAATATGATAGAAGCGCAGCTCGCTTCCAAGTCAGGCATAAGCGGTATGGCCTTGAAAACTGCCTTCGCCGCCCTGAAAGGAATCAAGCCAGGATATATCCCCTATGTCGTCGATTTGCTTCTGCCAGAGTGTTTTACAGCACTCGATCCGATTTGGAGTGAAGGCGTGGAAAAAGGCGATCCAGTCGAGCATATGATTGCAAGTCGCTCTCGTACAGCAGACGCACTGCTGAGCGTCACCGATGCAAAGGCCAAGAACGTAAAACGCCAAATCGTGCGAGGAACGTATGAAAAGTTGCGCAGTTCAGCCAAGCAACACGTGGAAGAAGCAGTACCAGACTTAGCCAAGGTAATCGATAAACATATCAACAAGGCATAAACTAAAAAATCAGAATCACAGTTGGAGGTGCACTACCACCTACCACTGTTTCTAACAGTAGGCTAGTTCAAATAAGTCAAGCTAGCGTTCATTTTAATCCACTTACTTTCACTGTTTTAAATAAAGTGTCATCTCGCAACGCCGAGATTTTCTTCCTTTGCTATGCGCCGCGGTGCGCAGGAGTCTCATACCATTTTTTATAGGAGCCAGGAGCTACAGGTTGTCACCTGCCACCCTTCAAACTGGTCAAGAATTTGGATTGAACTTTCATTTACAATTTAACGTCTGATATCCAAATTCTATTAAATGTGATGACAACAACTCCGTCATATCCCCGTTGGCTTCACCTTTGTTTACTGTTGGTTTGGCTGCTTATCGGCATTGGCTTACGCTTAACCAACTTAACAGCAAAACCCCTTTGGACAGATGAATTTTCTACCTTGGTGTTCAGCCTGGGAAATAGTTTTTTGCCAGTACCTTTAGACCAACCCATAACAATCGATGTTTTATTGCAACCACTGCAACCGCAACCCGCCACAACTATTAAAGACGTATTGGCACATTTATTTAGTGAAAGCAATCATCCACCTCTGTACTTTGTGCTGACTCATCTATGGCTCAAACTATTTCCCACACAAGCCGATATGGTTTCTTTGTGGGGAGCGCGATCGCTTGCTGCTATTTTTGGGGCAATATCTATTCCTGCTGTTTATGGTTTTAGCTGGCTCGCTTTTCGTTCCCACTTAGTCAGCCATCTAGCTGCTGCAATGATGGCAATTTCACCGTATGGCATTTTTTTAGCACAAGAAGCCCGTCATTATACTTTAGCTATTCTGTGGGTAATTGCTTCCTTTGCCTGCCTGGTAGTCACTGCAAATCACATCCAGAAGCACACCCAGTTACCGATTTGGTTAGTATTTTCTTGGGTAGGAATTAATGCTTTGGGTATTGCTACTCATTACTTCTTCGCACTAACTCTCTGCACTGAAGCCATTGTTTTGATTTTTCTGGCTTGGCAACAGTGGAAACAAGGGCACAAGGGGCAAAGGGCAAAGGGCAAAGGGCATCCGGCAAAGATCATCGTTAAATCCCAATTCCCAATCCCCAATGCCCCTCCTTGGCAACGCATCTACACCGTTGCTGTCGGCACTTTTATAGTAGGTATAGTTTGGTTACCAGTATTTTTACATAATGTTTATGGTAATAAATTAACAGATTGGATCCGGGGCGATCGCGTTGGTATTGCTTGGATCAGTCCAATTTTTCAGGCTATTGCGGCATGGATTACAATGATTTCTCTGCTACCAATAGAATCACCAAAGTTAGTGGTGGTGATTATTTCTGGCTTGGTGATGATAACTTTCTTTTTTTGGGCAACACCAATTCTGGTGAATGGCTTGAAAATCCTGCTTGTGCAACCGCAAACTCGTTTCATAACGCAAGTGTTGGTTAGTATAATTTTGGCGGCGATCGCTTTATTCTTCTGTTTCACTTATTTTTTTGGCATTGACTTAACACGAGGCGCTCGTTATAACTTTGTATACTTTCCCGCTGTCATAGTTTTAATAGGAGCAAGTCTGGCAATTTGTTGGCACGCTCCCCTGAAAAAGAGGCGGAAAATGAATGGAAAATTAGCTGTGGTGATTATTTGGGTAATGGGATTGGCTAGTGCTATCACTGTTGTTTGCAATCTAGGTTATCAAAAATACTACCGTCCAGACTTATTTGTACAACTTATTCAAAAAACATCCCAAGTGCCGGTACTGATTGCTACCACCCAAAAAACTCACGTACAAATTGGTGAAATGATGGGCGTAGCTAGAGAATTCCAACTTCAAAATTCTCTCTCCTCCAGATCCTCGATTTTTCCCCTCTTCTTCCTTGCTCATCAAGATCGAGATCCAAATACTTCCACTACAGCCCTGCAAAACGCATTGAAGTTATTACCACGTCCTTTTGATCTATGGCTAGTAAACTTTTATACTATTGAACCGGAGGCGATCAAAAAATGTATTGCCGACACTCGATCTTTACCAGCAGTAAATGGTTATGAATATAAAATTTATCACTGTAATTCATAATTTATTCGGAACACCTAGTGGTGACAAACCAGCGATCGCTCGCAAATTTTGACAACGAATTAACTCCATAAAATCTAAAGCAGGGCGACCTTCAATTTTAGAGACGGTTTCGATCGCAGATAACAGATGCTGTGCTGCTTCAGTTTCCGAGTAACCGCGTCGCTGTGCTACTTTAATAGCGGTAGTATCGGCGCTTAGCTGTGACTGTTGAGAACGGTTGATGGTAATAATACGATACACTGCTAAACTAATTAATCCACCGGCTACAACTACACCGATAACATCTGTTTGCAGGAATTCTACCAATCCACCCAAAAGCCCAGCAATTACCAGTCCTTGATCGATATCTGGTTTAAACCATTTGATCTCCGTTAGCCAGCTAACTGTCCGCAATAGCAATAAATCGCGTTGTGGTTTTGTCAATCGACGCCACAAATCGAAATTAATATATATTGGTCGCTCTCTATTCCAAGGTAGGGGGAAATAAACATCAATAACTTTTGCCTGCTCAGGTTTGCTAATGATTTTAGTCATCATCCTAGCTGAAGCGGGCATTAAATCATACAAACGGCGAATTTCAATAGTTGGCTCCATATTAATTAGAAGGCAAAAATCATCAACAACTCAGCTGCGATTGGCTTTCAGCTTGCATGAGTCTTTCGATCTATGCTTAGGACATTTACAAT
>JANZYY010000235.1 GCA_026419705.1 Fischerella sp. | reverse complement strand
GTGGTTAGTAGTTAGTGGTTGGTAGGTAGTAGTTAGTAGGTAATAGGTAGTAGTTATTGTTTTTTCTACTATCCACTATCCACTATCCACTAACTCATTTATCGTCGTTTTAGTTGTCCCATCGCGGTTGCACCGATAATTAATCCTGCTATCTGCGCCCAATAATTAATGCTAGTCAGTGGATTGACGCCACCAGGAATATTCAAACTACCAATACCATAAAACAACTGTTGTACAAACCACCAAAATGTATAGAAAATCGCCGGCAGTTGTACTGGTATAAATACAATCAACAAAGGCATAACTGTGTCAATTTTAACTTTCGGAAATTTATAGACATATGCCCCTAAAATAGATGCGATCGCGCCATTCGCTCCAATTAATGGTATCGTCAAACTAGGGTCAGCGAGAATTTGTACTATTCCTGTTAGAATTCCACACATGAGATAAAAGCCTAGAAACTGACCATGACCGAGGATTTTTTCTAAATTTCTGCCAAAAACCCACAAAAATAACAAATTTCCTAATATTTGGCTAAAACTGCCGTGGATAAACATTGCCGTTAGCAGAGAAGTAGAACGCGATAACAAAAATATCCCAGCAGCTAAATTACCGGATAGTACATCGCCAATAGCACCATTCATTTGTGCGGGAATCAGTCCCCAATTGTAAACTAAGTTACCTAATAGACCTTCAATCTCTAGCTTCAATTCCCACAAAAATAAGGCAATGTTAATACCAATCAGCCAGTAAATAACAATCGGTTTTTTACGTGTGACAATAAAAATGTTATCGCTAACAGGAATCATTAGAATTAGTCAAGATTCATTGGTCATTAGTCATTTGTTATTAGTTCTTTCCCTCATTCCCCATCGCCCCATCACCCACTCCCCCATATATGGCAAGATTGGAATCAGATTGTCGCACATTCAACTAGGCGAACCAAATGCTGGGAAAGACACTTGTTGGACGATACCAAATAATCAGCCATTTGGGAGGAGGGGGATTTGGTGAAACTTTTGTCGCTTGTGATACTCAATTACCTGGTAGTCCTAAATGTGTTGTCAAGAAACTTAAGCCTCAAGCAACAGACCCTGTGAGTTTGCAAACAGCAAGACGATTATTTGATACGGAAGCTCAAGTTCTGCACAGATTAGGTACGCATAACCAAATTCCTCAGCTTTTGGCATATTTTGAGGAAAGGGAAGAATTTTATTTGGTACAAGAATTTATTGAAGGTCATGACCTTAGTCAGGAAATTACACCAGGAAAATCCCTAAGTCAAGAACAAGTAATTTCTCTTTTAGAAGAAATTTTGCAAATCTTAGATTTTGTCCATCGACAAAACGTAATTCACCGAGATGTCAATCTCTATAACTTACTCAGACGCAAGCAAGATGGCAAGTTAGTGTTAATTGATTTTGGAGCAGTTAAACAAATCACTACTCAGGTGATTAATCCTAACGGTAAAACTAAATTCACCGTTGCTATAGGTACTCCTGGCTATATTCCCAGCGAACAAGCCCAGGGTAATCCAAAATACAGCAGCGATCTCTATGCTGTGGGTATTATTGGTATTCAAGCACTCACTGGTTTATCTGCTGACCAACTTGAAGAAGATGCAGATAGCAATGAAATTATTTGGCAAAATCATACTACTGAAGTAAGTCAGGAATTTGCCCAGTTTTTAGACAAAATGGTGCGCTATGACTTTCGCCAACGCTACCCTTCGGCGACCGAGGCTCTACAGGCGTTAAAAGAATTGAATCATCCTAGTTCTCAGACAATTGCTTTAAGTATTCCTTTTTATAATCAGAATTCCATACAAATCAATAAACCCAAAAAAAGTATATTGATAAAATTGCTAAGTGGAGCGCTCTTAGCAGGATTAGGTACAGCAGCATCAGTATATATTTTTCATACTATCAATTCTGTTAACGCTATAGAATTATACAGGCAAGCCAATGTACTTTATGAATTACAGCGTTATCAAGATGCTTTATCCGCCTATGAAAAAGCGGTAAACATTCGGCCAGATTATGCTGATGCTTGGAATGGTCAAGGCAATGTGCTAAATAAGTTGAAAGAATACAAAGCAGCACTGGCTGCATATGACAAAGCAATTCAAATTGAGCCTGATTATTTAGAAGCTTGGGTAGGTCGGGGTTTTGTATTAAAAAATTTGCAACGATATCAAGAAGCGATTGCTTCTTTTGATAAAGCTTTACAACTTGAAAATAACTCTCCCAAAGTTTGGAATGCAAAAGGAGAGGTTTTGAGTAATTTAAAGCGATATGATGAAGCAATATCAGCTTATGAGCAAGCAATTAAATGGCAAAAAGATGATTATTTGGCTTGGTATAATAAAGCCTTGGCTTTGCAAAATTTAAAACGTTACGAAGAGGCAATATCAGCATACGATCGAGCCGTGGAAATCAAACCCAGCTATGCAGAAGCCTGGTATCAGCGCGGTAATGCTTTAGTAAATTTGCGACGTTATCAAGACGCATTTACAGCATATGACAAAGCCGTACAATTCAATCAAAATTACGATCGAGCTTGGTTAGCAAGAGGCAATACCCTTATTAATTTGCAACGCTATCCAGAAGCTGTTGAATCGTTTAACCAAGTCATCAAATATAGTCAGAACAATTTTGAAGCATGGTATGGAAAGGGCTGGTCGCTACACCAAATGCAACGCTATGAAGAAGCTATTTCAGCTTACGATCGAGCAATTGAACTGAAGCGAGGTGATTATTTAGTATGGTACAACCGAGGCAATTCGCTCTATAATTTAAAAAAATATGAAGAAGCGATCGCCTCTTACAACCAAGCAGTACGCTACAAAAGCGAGCATTATGAAAGCTGGTTTTCCAAAGGCAATGCCCTATTTAATTTACTGCGTTATCAAGAAGCGATCGCCTCTTACAATCAAGCTATTAAATTGAAGCCAGATTCCGAACAAGCTATCAAAGCTCGTGACGTAGCTCAAAGTCAGTTACCGCTGCAAAACCCGAACATACCTGCTGTTCCAGCTATACGCTGAGGTTCATTGCTGGGGGCGTTAATGTAGATTCATCCATAGAAAGAAGGTGTTGCAATCGCAACACCTATTCTGAGCATGGGATGATTTTCATAGTTAGGAAGCCTTTACCTTTACCTTTTCTTTTACCCTTTACCCTTGCCTCTATTTTAATACGCATCCTCAACCTCAAGTTGAGCCACTGTCACAGCATTAAAAGCGAAAGCAGCTACCAATGGGATTGGACATCTCAACCAATAGGTAACAAAAGCTGCAATCATAGTTGCGATCACAGCTGTTATTGACCATACACGTTCTTCACAGGTTAATCCCTTTTCGGCTTTAATCATTCTGAGAACCTGTGCTGGAATTGGTTCAGGCATTACTGCACCAGGAGGGAAAGCCCAATAACTGTTACAGCGTTCAATAAATAAATCTGTCCAGCCATTCTCTTGGCACCATTCTTCTATCCATTGATCGCAGTAATGTTTCATATTCAATCTACCAATTCGATTCAAAGAGTTCAACATAAATAGATAGTTAGAGAATTAATTAATCAATATAATTTTTTTGGCGTTGCAAAGACAGCGGCATGATTTTATTTTCTCTTTTCATGGCAAGACTCAATTCTTGGCGTTCTTGGCGTCTTGGTGATTCATTGTTCATCCCCATGGAATGCAACGCTTTTTTTGGTTAATCTCGATGATTTGTGAACTTTTGTAAAGGGAAAATACACCTCTAATAACTCTGAAATTGCCTTTTTCTTTAATAATCAGACTAACAATACTTTGATTATGCTCGCAGCGAATGAAAATAAACTTTACTTAGGAATGACAGGCATTTTTACACTCCTTAACCCACAGCTGCTTTTATTCCCATTGCGGCAATAAACCATGCAGAAGCTATTCAAAAGTAAAGTCTTTAAATTTCTTAGCATTAGCCTGGCGATCGTAACTTTGGCAATGAATATTGCGATCGCCTACACGATTTGCCACTCCTGGCCCCAAGAAAGCGGGAAAATTACCTTATCAGGATTGCAAGCGCAAGTAGAAGTCAGGCGCGATCGATGGGGTATTCCTCACATCTATGCCCAAAATACCCACGATTTGTTCATGACCCAAGGCTATATTCATGCCCAAGATCGTTTCTGGCAAATGGATTTTTGGCGACACATTGGTTCTGGTCGCTTAGCAGAAATGTTCGGTCAGTCCCAGCTTAGTGCAGATAAATTCTTCCGCACTTTGGGATGGACAAGAGTAGCCCAAACGGAAATCCAGCAGATGGATGCAGAAACCAAAAGCATCTTGCAAGCTTATGCTAGCGGGGTTAACGCTTATCTTGCCGAGCGTCAAGATAGTGCCTTGAGCTTAGAATATGCCGTGTTGAAATTGCTCAACCCTAACTACAAACCCGAACCTTGGCAGCTTGTGCATACACTCACTTGGGGTAAAGTCATGTCCTACGATCTAGGCGACAACCTAGAAACAGAAATTGAGCGCAGCATTTTGCTCAAAACCCTCACACCACAACAAGTAGATCAACTCTTTCCCCCCTATCCCGCTGACTATCCCGTTATTGCTGGTCATGCAATGGGCAAGGGGCATCGGGCATCGGGCATAGAAAAGATCCAATCCCCAATTCCCAATGCCCAATTCCCAATCCCCCTCTCCTCCTCCTCCGACAGCGGCGTTGGTTCCAACAGTTGGGCGATCTCAGGACGACGCCCCGCCACTGGTAAGCCCATCCTCGCCACCGATCCCCATTTGGGCGTACAAATGCCATCTATCTGGTATGAAGTTGGTTTGCATTGCACGCCCAAAAATCATGAATGTCCCTATGATGTCACCGGATTTTCTTTTGCTGGTATGGCAGGGGTAATTATTGGTCACAACGATCGCATTACTTGGGGAGTGACCAATCTTGAACCAGACGTGATGGACTTATTCATTGAGAAAATCAACCCAAATAACCCCAACCAATACGAAGTAAATGGTAAATGGGTTGATATGGAACTAGTAACAGAAAACATCCAAGTTGCAGGTGGTAAGTCTATTTCACAAACAGTCCGCTACACCCGTCACGGCCCGATTATTTCCGACCCCTTTGCTCCTTTACAAAACTTTAATGAAAAAGCGGGCATTAACTTACCAGCTCATTATGCTTTCGCATTGCGTTGGACAGCTTTAGAACCTTCAACATTGGCATCTGCAATTGTGAAAATCAATCGCAGTCAAAATTGGCAGGAATTTCGTGCAAGTGTGCGAGATTTTGATGTACCCGCACAAAATTTTGTCTATGCAGACATTGATGGCAATATTGGCTATCAAGCACCTGGTAAAATTCCCATTCGTGCTTCCGGGGATGGGCGGTATCCTGTTCCTGGCTGGACAGATGATTTTGAATGGAAAGAATACATTCCTTTCGATCAGCTCCCCTCAGTACTTAATCCAGAGTCTGGCTATATTGTCACTGCCAATAACGCAGCTGTAGGTGAAGATTATCCCTATCCGATCTCTAGTGAGTGGGACTACGGTTTCCGCGCCCAGCGAATTGTCGAAATGATAGAAGAAAAAAACAACGGCATTACCATTGCTGACGTACAGAAAATGCAGGCGGATAATAAAAATTTAATTGCGGAAACTATAGTACCGATTCTCCTGCAACTACCTCTGCAAGATAGCCGCTTGGCAACAGTACAGCGTTTGCTAGCAAAGTGGGATTTTCAGCAAGACATAGATAGCACCCCTGGAGCAATTTTTGAAGTATTTTGGAAATATCTGCTAGCCAATACATTTGGGGATCGGCTACCCCAAGATTATTTACCTCGTGGTGGCAGTCGCTGGTTTGAAATCATCAGACAATTGGTAAAACAACCCAATAGCGATTGGTGGGATAATCAAAAAACTGCTGCTATTGAAGACCGCGACCAAATTTTTCGTATCTCTTTTTTCCAAGCAGTAGATGAATTAGAGCGTACTTTTGGCAAAAATACCAGCCGCTGGCGTTGGGGAAATCTCCACACAGTCACCTTCCGCAACCAAACTTTAGGAAAATCGGGTATTTCTCTTGTCGAAGCCCTGTTTAATCGCGGTCCATTTCCTTGCGCTGGTGGCAATTCTATCGTCAACGCCACCGCTTGGAATGCAGCCAAAGATTACACTGTAACTTTTTTGCCATCAATGCGAATGATTGTCGATTTGGCTAATTGGGATAATTCAGCCGCAATTCAAACAACGGGACAGTCTGGTCATGCTTTTCATCGCCACTATGATGACATGATCCAGCCTTGGCGCAAATTTGAATATCATCCCATGCTTTGGCAACAGAATCAGGTGCTAGCTCATACGACTAGCAGCTTGAAGTTGACACCTCAGTAGTTTCAAAACAAACTTAAATCTTAGTAGAGAAGACTATTTCCCTCGAAAAATACATTTCCAAGACTCACACCTTGACAGGGGTAGAGAGGGAGGGTTAGCGATCGCAAGGTTCAAGGGAGCAAGTTAAATTTACTTTAGTTTCAAAAAGTAATTGCAGTGGGAGATGTAGACGTTTTGCAGTAGAAAAATATCTGCGTTTTCACTGGAAACTGCTGATAAAATCATCAATGGGGATGGCTGTCATAGTCATTACTTTCACACTACCACGCGACGATAACTCAGCTGCTACACGAGCCATTGTCTGGTTATCTGGTCCTTCCACAATATTTACAAAATCGTAGGGACCCAACACAGCGTACTGAGATATAACTTTCACCCCCATCGCTTCAAATTCCTTGTTCACTTCTTTGATACGATGTGGGTGAGTTTTAATGGTTTTGGCACCCTCGTCGGTCAAGTTACTCAAAAGAATGTAAGTAGCCATTTGAAACCTGCCTTTTTCAATGCTTAAAATCCGGATACTCCCCTGCCATTTTCTATATGAATATACTCATCTCCCACTACCGAACTATTTAGAAAATCAGACAAATCAAATCATTTCAAGATTTTCGTCTGGGAATCTCATTTCAGCTTCATCAGAGTTTGACGTAATTGATTACAATCGGCAAATTGAATTGAACCCTGTAAAAACTGAGATTGACGGTCGCGTTAATTTATGAGCCTTCACCTTTGCTCACCCACTTTTAGTCTAATTCAGTTGACATATTAAAGTCACAGGATATTGCAAAATTAAAACAATTCTATTAGCACATTCTGGAAAGAAGATGAAAACAGCATCAAAATAGAAGATAGGTCTGGGTGTGTCTTCCAGACCACTGAAAACTAGAGGATGCGATGAAAAAGTGTAAGATTTGTGGTAAGACAATGCGTCCTGGAGAACTTCATATTGGGTGTGGATTGTCGGCTCTAAATCCATTGATTATCAATTCTCCAACGCGTAGTCGTACACCAAAGCGTACTTGTCCAAAATGCGGTAGAGAGGTGAGAAGTCCCAGGAAAAGGCTTTGTCACGCCTGCCGTGGTAATAAGTAAGTTGAGATGATTATCCGATACAAAGCCCCTCACTTACCTATGAGGAGCTATCGCTGTGGGGCGACTAGGGGCGATGGAGTGCGATCGCCCTACCAAAACCATTCCTCTCTTATCACCAATACTCAGTAAACAGAAGGGTCTATTACTAAAATGGTGGTAAGCTGATTTTTGGCGTAACATCACCACTACCAGGTTGCGCTCATCCGCTA
>JANZYY010000234.1 GCA_026419705.1 Fischerella sp. | reverse complement strand
CGGCAAAATCTGCTAGCCTTCCAGACAGGTCACTGTTGGTTAGTAGTTCAGGGTTAGTAGTTATTAGTAGTTAGTAGTTGGTTATTAACCACTAACCACTATTGACTATCTACTAACCACTAACAAATAAGGCAGTTGATGTCGCTGCGTCACAATCAGGAGTGTGCGAATGTACGAAAAAATTACTCCCCCCTCAACCGGAGCAAAAATCACCTTCAAAAATGGTGAACCAAATGTTCCTGACAATCCGATTATCCCCTTTATTCGCGGCGACGGTACAGGTGTTGATATCTGGCCTGCTGCCCAAAAAGTGTTTGATGCTGCTGTAGAATTAGCATATCAGGGCAAGCGGAAAATTAGCTGGTTTAAAGTTTACGCTGGCGATGAGGCTTGTGAAGTATACGGCACCTATCAGTATTTGCCCCAAGATACATTGACAGCAATTCAAGAATATGGTATAGCAATCAAGGGACCGTTAACAACCCCAGTTGGTGGCGGTATTCGTTCCTTAAACGTTGCTTTGCGGCAAATTTTTGAGCTGTATGCTTGCGTGCGCCCTTGTCGGTACTATGCTGGCACGCCTTCACCCCACAAAAACCCGGAAAAACTCGATGTTATTATTTATCGAGAAAATACAGAAGATATTTATTTGGGGATCGAGTGGCCGCAAGGTAGCGAAATAGCCGATCGCTTAATTAAATATCTCAACACAGAACTCATTCCGGCTACACCAGAGCACGGTAAAAAACAAATTCCGCTTGACTCTGGCATTGGCATTAAACCCATTAGCAAAACTGGTTCCCAGCGCTTGATCCGACGTGCCATCAAACACGCCCTACAACTACCCAAACACAAGCAAATGGTGACTTTGGTGCATAAAGGCAATATTATGAAGTACACCGAAGGCGCTTTTCGCGATTGGGGTTACGAACTGGCAACCACTGAGTTTCGGCAAGAGTGCGTTACGGAGCGGGAATCGTGGATTTTGAGCAACAAAGAGAAAAACCCCGATCTCACCCCAGAAGAAAATGCCCGGATGATTGACCCTGGATTTGATGCCCTAACTGTTGAGAAAAAAACCCAAATTGTCAAGGAAGTGGAAACAGTTCTTAACTCAATTTGGGAAACTCACGGTCATGGCAAATGGAAAGATAAGGTGATGGTAAATGACCGCATCGCCGATAGTATTTTCCAACAAATCCAAACTCGACCGGATGAGTATTCGATTCTAGCAACGATGAATTTGAATGGTGATTACCTGTCCGATGCGGCGGCGGCTATTGTTGGTGGACTCGGAATGGGTCCGGGGGCAAATATTGGCGATGAATGCGCTATTTTTGAAGCTACCCACGGTACTGCGCCCAAACACGCTGGTTTGGATCGGATTAATCCTGGTTCAGTGATTTTATCCGGCGCAATGATGCTGGAGTATATGAAATGGCAAGAAGCAGCTGACTTGATCAAAAAAGGGATTGGGAATGCGATCGCTAATCGTCAAGTTACCTACGATTTAGCGCGGTTGATGGAACCACCAGTAGAACCATTGAAGTGTTCGGAATTTGCTGAGGCTATTATCAAACACTTTAGTTAAATATCAGCTTCAGTAGGGTGCGTTAGGCTTTGCCTTTACGCACCTTTTCAAAAATCTCATACCATTTCTCTAAATATTTGATACAGAGTCTACTTCATTAATCGCCCCTTCTTTTCACTGGATTGGGGCTTTAGTTTCATCTGTTATTTTTATTAATTAATCTTAATATTTATTCTGATAATTTTAGATTCTTACTAAAGTGGGAAGAAAGCTATCCGGAAGCGAAACGGAAAATAGACAGAGTTTGCTTCAGAAGTGGTCTAGCCAAATCTTGAAGTACCTGCTCATGACTTAACACATTTTTTATGAATTATCTGTTCAGCCCAAAAAATTTAGATAAAAAACAAATTTTAGTCGTTGACGACGTGATAGATAATTCTTTGCTAATAGCAACAATACTAGAGGCAGAGGGTTATCAAGTAGATATCGCTGCTTGCGGATATACAGCAATTGCTAAAATTGAAGCTAATCCACCAAATCTGGTGCTGTTGGATTTGATGATGCCAGAAATAGACGGCTATGAAGTAGCTAGATGGATTAGACAGAATCACCCTTCTATTTCAGTCATTATAGTTACTGCTTATGATGAATTACCTACATTTGAGCAGCAGGTACACGTAGATGGGGTGATTGGTAAACCAATTGATATTGATGAATTAGTGACGCAAGTGCAAGCGATTTTAGAACATAAATAAATCAAAAAAATCAAGTGAACTCTTAGTCATTTACTCATCAAATCTCAATCAAAAGATCAACTTTAACACAAGCTACCGTTTGGTTGTAGCTCCATAATTATAGTCGTGTCTTGACGTTATCGATAGCTGAAAAGTGAGGCGGCGATCGCTGCGGGTTTTCAGAGCTATGTTAGTATGCAATTAAAGGTTACCTACTCAGAAAAAGTACGGGGTCAAATAGCAAAAGCAACATCAGAGCCAAAATAACCTCCAAAGATTATAGGAAAAAACTTAAAAGTCTAGTAGAAAATACGAATTTTGGGAGGCGCGGCTGAGCTTTGTGAATAGGTATCAAATTCAGAAAAACTTCCTAGCCGCAAACACTATGAATCACGATTTTTTAAATCATAAAAAGCGACTATTTGATCGCTGGGCACCCAGTTACGACTGGTTATTTCCTTCAGTATTTTACCAAGCTATCCACAAACGCCTGCTAGAGTATGTCGAGTTACCATCCCACCCACGCGTACTTGACCTAGGCTGTGGTACTGGACGCTTGCTTGACCGTTTAGCAAGTCGGTTTCCTGATTTATATGGTACAGGATTGGATTTATCTTTGCAGATGTTGCGCATAGCACGACAGAAAAACCGTCACCATCCACGTTTAATTTATATTGAGGGTAAAGCAGAATCTCTTCCTTTTGCTGATGGTCAATTTGATGCTGTTTTCAATACTTTGAGTTTCTTACACTATTTACAACCGGAAGTAGTTTTTGCAGAAGTAGCAAGGGTGCTAAAAATAGGCGGACGCTTCTACCTGGCTGACATCACCCTGAAAAGTCAGACAAAATCTCAGCTGATATCCATAACTTCCAGCGGAATTAGATTCTACAGCCCAAACAACCGTGAGTTGCTCGGCCGTTCAGCAGGATTTGAATGTTTGGGTCACTACTATTTACTCGGCCCTGTCTTGCTGACGATTTTTGCTAAAAATATAGAGACTAGGGAGCAGAAAAGACAGAATCTTGATAATGCATGAACACTACAGGAACTATACGCAGTTTTCTAGCAAATTCAGACAGTCGAAACTTAGCCTGGATTGACGGTGCTAAATCTCTAAAACAAACGGGTACAAAACCGAAGCGGCTGTAAAATTCTGCCAGTCGTTGACCGAGACACTGCAAATACAGTGGTTGAGCAGCACAGTTAATGAGATGCTGAGTGAGAAAACTCCCCAAACCACGACTCCGCCAACCCGGTGCTACGACCAAACTACCCAATTCTTGTGCGCCAGAAAAGTTACGTAACTGTCCACAAGCAACTATTTGCCCATTGCATTCAATCACCCAAAATTGTTGCCAAAGTATCTGTGTTGGGTCAAGTCTTGCTGATAGTACCAACCACCGAATTGACCAAATGTCAGTAGACCTTGCTTGGCGGAGGCTACAGCCAGCCGGTAATGATAAATCTTTTTGTTTCATGTTCTAGATATGAGCAAACTTAGAAGCATTCCATGGGGATGTAGACGCGTAGCGGCTGACCGCAGGGTATAATGAACCACCAAGACGCCAAGAACACCAAGAATTGAGTTTTTCAATGAAAAGAGAAAATAAAATTATCCCCCTGTTTAAACTCGATCGAATAGGGCAAATAAAACTATATTTTGTTATCAATTATCAACTATTAGCTAGCGATTTTAAGTGTGAATATTAGTAGAAATGACTGCCTTTAATTAACAGACACAGGTGAAAGTTATAATATCCATTCTGCTGAGCGTTCCCCTAAATCTAGAGGAATACTGACAGCTTTACCAAGTCGCGGACGTTCGCGTGTCCGTTCAATATACTTTTGCACTTGCATGCTTCCACCCAAGTAATTTAGATAATTAGCAATGCTGTCTAGATGCTCTTGGTACTCTGATTCGCTCAGAGGAAAGGAGGCTTGTTCTAGGTACTTCCACATCACTTGCACAAATATTTTACCCTGAGTGCGGCGCAGCTGGACATCATAAGATCGTCCCCACTTCTCAAGCAACAGCTGACGTAATTCTTGTCCTGTCATGGCTATTCTCAATTATATTTTACATTTAGTTATGATGTTAAGTTCGATTACTCAAGTATGATAAGAATATAAAGAAATGTAATGCTTTCAGAAGAGATGCTAGAAATATCTTGAAGAGAAAAGCTGGCATCTTTGTGGGCACAGGTATCCTAGGATAGACGTGGGTTTCTCAATTATTAGAACTCAAGTCAAATTTGTTAACAAAAAAACACAAAGAACGTGTAGATTATGGCTCAATTTTCTGAATCGATGGACGTGCCCGATATGGGGCGTCGCCAGTTTATGAATCTTCTCGCTTTTGGAACTGTAACCGGAGTTGCTCTAGGAGCATTGTATCCTGTTGTCAAGTACTTTATTCCCCCTTCTAGCGGTAGTGTTGGTGGTGGTACAACCGCTAAAGACGAATTGGGTAACGATGTCAGCCTGAGCAAATTTTTAGAAAGCCATAATGTGGGCGATCGCGTTTTGGTTCAGGGACTCAAGGGCGACCCCACTTATATTGTGGTAGAAAGTAAAGAGGCGATCGCCGATTACGGTATTAATGCCGTGTGCACTCATTTGGGTTGTGTTGTACCTTGGAACGCTGCTGAGAACAAGTTTAAGTGTCCTTGTCATGGTTCTCAGTACGATGCAACTGGCAAAGTTATTCGGGGTCCCGCACCATTGTCTTTGGCTTTGGCTCATGCCACACCACAAGATGACAAAATAGTCCTCACCCCTTGGACTGAAACCGACTTCCGTACCGGTGAAGACCCTTGGTGGGTTTAAAAGTTTCGTCATTTGTCATTTGTCCTGTGATAATGACCAATGACCAATAACCGAAATGACTGATGACCAGTGACAAATTTATCAGAGAATCGTGGTCCTGAAGAGATGAGAAATGCTTGTACACCAGCGAGACTAACTCGCAGTGCTAGAGCAATTATGAAAACATTGCTCATCGCGATCGCTACTGTGACATTTTTCTTCACCGGCGATCTCGCCTTTCCCCAATCTGCAGCTGCTTATCCGTTTTGGGCGCAGCAAACCTATCCAGAAACACCCCGCGAACCGACTGGACGGATTGTGTGTGCTAACTGTCATTTAGCAGCAAAACCTGCTGAGGTAGAAATTCCCCAATCAATTTTGCCTGACACGGTGTTTAAGGCTGTGGTGAAAATTCCCTACGACACCAACTTGCAGCAAGTAGGTGCTGACGGTTCCAAAGTTGGTTTGAACGTCGGTGCTGTATTAATGCTACCAGAAGGCTTCAAGATTGCACCTGAGGATCGCATTCCTGAGGAACTGAAAGAAGAAGTTGGTGATGTTTACTTCCAGCCTTACAAAGAAGGTCAAGACAACGTCATCCTCGTCGGGCCCTTACCCGGCGAACAGTATCAAGAAATCGTCTTCCCAGTTCTTTCTCCTGACCCCGCCACCGACAAAAACATTCACTTCGGTAAATATGCAGTTCATCTAGGTGCTAATCGGGGACGCGGACAAGTTTATCCCACTGGCGAAAAGAGCAACAACGCTGTTTATAACGCTTCGGCGACTGGTACAATCACCAAGATTGTCAAAGAGGAAGATGAGTATGGAAGCGTCAAATACCAAGTTAACATCCAAACTGACTCTGGCGAAACAGTTGTTGATACAGTTCCAGCTGGCCCGGAACTTATTGTTTCTGAAGGACAAGCAGTCAAAGCTGGAGATGCATTAACCAATAATCCCAATGTTGGTGGCTTTGGTCAAGATGACGCAGAAATAGTGTTGCAAGATCCCAACAGAATCAAATGGATGATTGCATTCATCTGTTTGGTAATGTTAGCTCAAACTATGCTGATTCTGAAGAAGAAGCAAGTTGAGAAGGTCCAAGCTGCTGAGATGAATTTTTAGATTTTCACTGAAAAATCATCAGTTGTGAGACAGGCATTTTTTGCCTGTCTTTTTTTTCGCGATCGCCTTGTTTTCATCTCATTGTCACTTTAAGTTCACATTTGCTAGTTAAATTCGTACATAGCAAACAAAATGTTTGCTCCTCACATCACACTTCACTCATGCTCTCTTGTAACCTAAAAAACAAGAGAGCATTTTCATCTCCTTGGGCTTCGAGGTTGACAATAGTTGACAATTCTGCAACTTCAATTCAGCAATCTTCATTGGTTGCTAAGTATCTACACGTAATTTTTACAAGCTTGTCATTAATTATTCGCATAAGATCCGGTATAATTGCTGATAGCAAACATTGAATTTGCTCCTCACACCACACCGTAGCTCTCTTGTGTGCTAAAGGCAAGAGAGCTTTTTTTTGGCTATCATTTATTGCATAGATGCACAAAACTTACGCAACTAGCACAATTTTGTGACACTAAGCCAAACTGTCTACCAAAAACTCACACCTACTGCTGTAGTTATTACCTTTGACCAAAGAATTATTTAGGACATTAAACTAACTGCTCAAATATAGCTACCATCCAGGCAAGCTTTAACATAACTTAGATTTATATCAGCATGCCATTTCACAGAGTCTACATCAGAGAATTACCAATCAGTCCATGTCAAACAGTCCGGTCATTCCTCACCCAAATCGAAGTGACACGCAAAAACTAATTTTGCCACCGCTGACAAAAGAAACAATCCAGCGAGCAAAGGAGGGTGTTACCTATGCACGCGATCGCCATGCTCAGGAAATGATCCGCCAAGCATTACAATCAACAGAAGCTTTTGCAGAAGGTGCTGTGGAACATAAAGTTAGCGGTGAGGTACGCCGATGGGTGTTGCGAACTCTGATTCACACTCTGTTTAGGGTGAAAGTTGAGTTTGCAGAGCGGATTCCTGTCCAACCAACCCTGTTTGCAGCCAACCATTTGAACCACATCGATCCACTTCTGTTGCTTTCTGAATTACCACCGCGTCCCTACTGCCATATTTTAGGTGATGCTCGCACGCTTTATAACCAGTGGTGGAAGCGTCAATTTCTAAATTTTGCCAAAGGTGTCATACCTCTGGAACGGATCTGGAAAGAAGAAATAGCTGTGATTGAAGCTGCAAAAGCGGGATGTGAAGATTTAACTGAATTAGCAGAGGCTATTGAAGAATATGTTCCCACAGGTAACTCTATAGAAATGATGCGACGACTCGATCGCATCGTTCAGGGTATTTTTGCGCGTGGGGAGAGTATTTTGTTATTTCCAGAGGGGAGACTTGGCAATGCTGAGGGTCATTTGTCTGTTCCTTTGAAACGAGGAGTTGCAATTTATGCTTTGCGTTCTGGAGTACCAATTTTGCCTGTAGTGCTAATTGGTACGCAAGATCTGTATTTTCGCAAACAATTAACTGTCCGGTTCGGCGAACCTATCATTTTTCCACAATCTAGCCGTCCAAAAGCACAGCAAGTGCAAG
>JANZYY010000233.1 GCA_026419705.1 Fischerella sp. | reverse complement strand
CGATTGGGGGAAATCCTCAACCAGTGCTTTGTTGGTACACCCGGAGACGAGAAAATCTACATCAACTGCATTGGTGTAGAAAATTTCCGTATCCTCCATCAACAAGGACAAATAGCTGGTGGACTAGCAATTATTCCGATGGGTCAGTGGTGGGGTAGTCAGCCTGTACCAATGGGGGGAATCGCCGCAGTTGGTATTGCTCCAGAGTATCGCGGTACAGGAGCTGCTATAGCTATGATGCAACACACCCTCAAAGAACTCCATGCTCAGGGTGTACCCATCTCCGTTCTTTTTCCAGCCACGCAACGCCTGTACCGCAAAGCTGGATATGAACAAGCAGGGAACTTTTGTGCTTGGGAGATTGCTTGTGACACTATCCAAACCGGAGAACAACTACTTCCTGTTGTGCGTGTTCCATTTACTTTGGAAGTCTTTAGTAAACTCTATCAGCAACAAGCAAAATTTAACAATGGAAATCTCGACAGACATCAAGCGATCTGGGAGAGAATCATTCAACCAGATGAGAAAGAAGTTATCTACATTTATCTGATTGGTTCAAAAAACCAACCCGAAGGTTATATCATCTTCAGCCAACATCGCATGGAAGATAGTTCTGTTCTGAGAATCAAAGATTGGGTGATTCTTACAACTGCTGCGGCACAATCTTTCTGGAGTTTTATAGCCAGTCATCGATCGCAAATAGACAAGGTGCGGTGGAGAAGTTCTACTATTGATTTTCTGACTTTACTGCTGCCAGAACAAACTGCCAAAATCAAATCAACAATGCGCTGGATGCTGCGCGTTATAGATGTAGTCAAGGCGCTAGAAAAGCGGGGTTATCCACCAGAAATACAAGCCGAACTCCATCTCAAAATTCAAGATGACCTGTTAGCTGAAAACAATGGTAGGTTTATACTTTCTGTCGCTAACGGACATGGTGAAGTTAAAAGCGGTGGTAAAGGCGAGTTGCATCTAGATATCAAAGGACTCGCACCCCTCTACACAGGCTTATTTACGCCTCAGCAACTACAGCTAGCAGGAAAATTGGATGCTACAGAAGCAGCACTCTGGGCAGCTACGCAAATATTTACGGGTGCATCTCCTTGGATGCCAGATTTTTTCTAAGTGTTGTTTGTTGTTTGTTGTTAGTTGTTTGGTAATTGTTCCAACCAACCACCAACCACCAACCACCAACAACTACCATTGACCAATGACTAAAATCCATCAAACTTCCGAACGCTGGCGTCTGGGGTTAGCACTATCACTGTTGACCGCTTTCTTGTGGGGAATTCTACCGATTGCCTTATCAGTAACATTACGAAAATTAGATGTATATACTGTTACTTGGTTTCGGTTTTTAATTTCCTTTGTTTTGCTAGCAATTTATTTAGGCACGCAAGGGAAATTACCGACACTAAGACAGTTGCGTTCTACGTCTTGGAAATTATTAGCGATCGCCACAATTTTTTTAGCTAGTAATTATATTCTTTATCTCCAGGGTTTAGCATTAACCTCACCCTCTAATGCTCAAGTAATCATCCAGCTTGCGCCTTTGCTCATGGGTTTTGGAGGTTTGGTAATTTTTCGTGAGCGTTATACACTGCGTCAGTGGTTTGGCGTAGGTGTTCTGACTGTTGGTTTTATCCTATTTTTTCACGAGCAACTTTTTCAATCTTTCGTAGAAATTTCCCAGTCCACAAATTCGTCTAGCATACATCTGGCTACACTAGCAAAATATTTGCCCTTATTTAATGCTCTAGGGATTACTCTGAATGCATCCAATCAATATTTACTGGGAAGCAGTTTAATTGTACTAGCAGCAGCTACATGGGCAGTTTACGCTTTAGCACAAAAACAGTTATTACAATCTTTATCTTCTGCCAATATCATGCTGATAATTTATGGAGGATGTGCTTTATTTTTCTCGCTTGTTGCTAATCCAAAAATAATTTTATCACTTGATTCATTACATTTTGGAATGTTGATTTTTTGTGCTTTAAATACTTTAATTGCCTATGGTGCTTTTGCTGAATCTCTACAACACTGGGAAGCATCACGCGTCAGTGCAGTCTTGGCCTGTACTCCCATAGTTACTTTATTATCAGTTGGGATTGTATCAGTAATAGTACCGAACTTAATATCTCCAGAAAAAATCAATTTAATAGGAATTTTGGGTGCGGCTTTAGTTGTCACTGGTTCGGTGGCGATCGCCCTGGGCAAACACTAGTAAAAAATTATTTTTTTCAGTAATTTTACTGCTGATTTCATCAACTAATATTTGTTTTAAAAATACGGAAGCGTATGTATTTTTGATCTGTTATGATGTCATGGAGAGCACACCATAATTGATTGATAACCAGATAAGTAATTCAGCTTACCTGGTAGGATCTGTAGAAATTCAATTTTGAATTTCTAGGCAAGAGAAAAAATCGAAAAAACACAATACATCTGAGGCGCATCACACAAATTAAACCCAGGGTGTAGGAGTAACTACTACAGCACACGCTTTTCAACAACATTACTGTGTATAGGTGAACGATGAATAGCTTGTTTGGTCAGTGGGCTAGCACCCTGAGAAAAAATTGGCTGTTGCTACTTTTTTCAATGGTGCTACCAACATTTGGGTTGAGCAATTCTGCTCTCACAGCACAGCGTATTTATGCGTCTTATTCAGCCTTAGAACGTTCTGTTTCCTTTGCAGCTTTAGAAAACTTCGCCAAAAACGGTGTAGTTGATGAAGAATTAGCGATTTACACGCAGTTTTTGAAACCAGCACAGCTTCAGGAGTTGCGACGGACACTACTCAGTCCCATTAAAGTTGATCCGGTGGCGGTTTCACAATTCCTCTACACGCCGCAAGGAGAATTTCTACTGCGACGCTTGACAGAAGTGATTAGAACCGAATCTCGCCAACCAGAAGCAGGATTTCATGCTTTACGAGCAGCATTGATTTTAGCAGCAAAAGAGCCAGAAGGCTTAACGCTATTGAATTTAGTACGTCAATATCCCAACTCCAGCATTCACATTGATTTGACACGTACTTTAGGAATAGCAGCCGAACTGCAAAAAATGGTCAATGAAACCAATCGTGCTGTCGCAGCAGTTTTCCAAAAGTCAATCACAGAAACTGCTACCATTCCAGCATCATTGAATCTTTCTCAATTGCCAGATTTACGGCGTCAAGGAAGATTTGTCGCAAAAAAAACGCAGTTGAAATATTTTGACGGCGCACCGGGACGGGGACGACTTTTATTGACTGATATTTACCTGCCTAATATCCGTAATAAAGTACCTGTAATCGTGATTTCTCATGGATTAGGTGCAGACAGCAGTAACTTTCAATACTTAGCCGATTATCTGGCTTCCTACGGTTTGGCTGTTGTCGTTCCCAACCATCCAGGTAGCGATAGTAAACAATTGCGATCGCTATTAAATGGTAGTACTAGTGAATTGACACAACCAGAAGAATTTTACAACCGACCTTTGGATGTAAAATACATACTAAATCAGCTAGAAGCTGATTCACGGTTCAAGAATCGGCTCAATTTACAAAAAGTCGGAGTATTTGGGCAATCTTTAGGTGGTTATACAGCTTTAGCATTAGCTGGTGCAAAAATTAACTTTGAGCGACTAAATAAAGACTGTAATCAACAGGCGCTGAAACAAAACTGGAATATGTCTTTGTTACTTCAGTGTCGCGCTGTAGATTTGCATGCTAAGGATTATAACTTGCGGGATGAGCGAGTCAAAGCTGTAATAGCAGTTAACCCAATTACCAGTAGCATTTTTGGAGAAACAGGCTTAAGCAAGATCAAAACTCCAGTCATGATTGTCGCCGGCAGTGATGATACAATCGCACCAGCTTTATACGAACAAATTCAGCCCTTCTCCTGGATTCATCATTCACAAAAGTATCTCGTTCTCATGGCTGGGGGAACACACTTTTCTTTCATTGGCGAGAGTAAAAATAGACAAAACCAAATAGCATTACCTTTGGATTTAGTAGGGAATAATCCCAGCCTGGCGCGTCGTTATATGAATACTTTGAGCTTGCCTTTCTTTGCAACTTATGTAGGGGGAATGTCAAAATATTCTCCCTACCTCAACGCCGCCTATGCTAGATCTATTTCTAGTCAGACTATGAGCTTGAGTCTCATCAAGTCCTTAACCCCAACCGAATTAGCACGAGCCACAGCAAAGTGATTATTTATGTTATTGTCACCTTTGTGTCTTAGTGTCTCTGTGGTTTAAGAAAGATTTTTTCACCACCAAGCCACAAAGACACCAAGCAAAATCTAGTGGTCTATGTCATTAATTTTGATAAGTTGTGACAGTTTGTAGTTAGCGGCTCTAGCCCTTAAAATTGAGCGATAAATCGCTCACTACGAACCCTTCAGAACTAATGACATGAACCACTAGTTTTATAATTCATAATTCATAGTTCATTGTGTTTGGTTTCCTCAACCTCAACAAACCATTTGGCTGGACTTCCCACGACTGCGTAGCGAAGACACGAAAGCTTTTGCGTCTTAAGCGGGTGGGACACGCTGGCACTTTAGATCCAGCCGCTACAGGAGTGTTACCAATAGCACTTGGTAAAGCCACTCGCCTTTTACAATATCTTCCTGGAGAAAAAGCATATAAAGCCACAATTCGTTTGGGTGTGCGTACTACAACCGATGATTTGCAAGGGGAAATAATTACGCAACAGCCAGTGACAGGATTAACTTTAGAAACAGTAAAAACCGCGCTGCAAAAATTTGCAGGCAAAATAGAGCAAATTCCACCGAGTTACAGCGCTATTCAAGTACAGGGAAAGCGCCTATACGATTTAGCACGCCAAGGCGAAATAGTGGAAGCGCCAGCGCGAACGGTAGAAGTATTGAAGATGGAAATTTTAGATTGGCGAGAGGGTGAATTTCCGGAAGTGGATGTATTTATAGCCTGTAGTGCAGGAACATACATCAGAGCGATCGCTCGTGATTTGGGTACAGTTTTAGAAACTGGTGGTACTCTCGCCGCTTTGCAACGCACCGCTAGTAGTGGGTTTAAGTTAGCAGATAGCCTCACATTTGCTGACTTAGAAGCACAACTGCAAGCCGGAACTTTTCAACCCCTTCCCCCTGATGCAGCTTTACAGCATTTGCCATTTGTCAGCTTATCAGCAACAGCTGCTCAAAAATGGTGTCAAGGTCAGCGAATTACCCAGCAAAATAGTTTTTCTGCGGAGAATTTACGAGTTTACGCTGAAGACGGGAGCTTTTTGGGTATCGGAAAATCAAGTGGTGATGTGTTAATTCCTACACTCGTTTTAATATAATGTGCCTTTAGGTTGGGTATTGATTTGTCAGGGTTAGTGGTTAGTAGTTAGTGGTGAGCTACCAACAAATAACCAATGACACTCTTAAAAAAGAGTCGAAACATCTCGCAGAACTTCTGGAATTTCTCCAGAAGCAGGAAACTCTAGCACAGTTTCTCGAAAACCTAAATAACCAGACTCAGCAAATGACAATAACATCCGCGCTAGCGCAAGCCATACCTCTGGTTCGTATTCCCAATCACCGTATCTGGGAGCTTTACCTGCAATTGAACGCAGCGCCCAAAAATAACTATTCCTCACCACAGAACCGCCTTTTTTATACTCTGGCACGTCTTCGGGGTGAAGGAAAAGAACGCTGTTTTCAATTCTGGCTCTCATAAAAGTTAAGAGTGTTGTTAGTTGATAGTTGGTTGTTGGTTGGTTTTACAAACAACAAATTATTTTACAAATTCGGTGTTAAACCAACACGAAAAGTAAACCCAGGGCTGTAAGTACGATTAACTCGCTGGTATTGCTCACCTAGTAAATTTTCTAAGTAAAGCTTACTCCTAAATTTCTGGTTAAGAGGTCATTTATAAAGTAAAAATAAAATTACTGTAGGGGAGTTCCTCCCACTTTATTGCCGTTGTGTTAGGCGCATATTTTGAGATGATTTGTAACGAAAAATATAATCAGAGCGCCTAATATACCAATATATACGTGGTGAGTCAGGCTAAAGCCGTGACACACCCGACTGAAGATTTATTTTAATAAATCAACTCTAAGATTTATTAATTCCTATTCCCTATTCCCCAGTCCCTAATCCTTAATCCCTAGTCACTTTGAACTCAATTAGGCAATTACGACTTTTGGCGGTATTTGTTTTTGCACGGTCTTGATTAAATATAGTGTCTTTTCGTATGCTTGCTTTTCTCCTTGGTGCCCAAAGTAAGCAGCGGCCTTTTGCAAGTCCGCGATCGCTGCTTGTTCGTAACCAAGACGATGGAAGGCTATCCCCCGGTTAATATAAGCATTACCGTTGCTAGGATCGAGTCGGATTGCTTCAGTGAAATTACGCACTGCACTTACATAATTACTGCTTTTGGCACAGGCACAGCCTTGGTTAAAGTAAGCTCTGTAGTTGCTGGCATTCAGACGAATTGCCAGATTGAAGTCAAGCATAGCAGCTTGCAGGTCTGCCAATTCAAAACGTGCTAACCCTCGGTCATTGTAGATGTCGGCAAGCAGGGGACCAGAGGTTTCGGGTATTTGGCTCAAGGCAATATTGTAGTCTGCTATTGCTTGCTGGTATTTTTCCAGAGAGGCGTTTGCGATTCCTCGGTTGTAGTAAGCCCGAAAATCATTTGGTTTGAGGGCGATCGCTTTTTCATCATCAGCGATCGCCGCTTCATAGTATCCTAGTCTATACTGGGCAATCCCCCGGTTTAGATAAGCCTCAGCATTGTTCGGTAAAAAATTGATTGCTTGCGTGCAGTCGGCGATCGCATTTTGATAATTCTGTAAATTGATGTAAGCAAGGCAACGATTGCTGTAAGCTGCGGCAAAATCCTTCTTCTTTTCTATTGCCTTTTGGAAATATTTAATAGCTTCCTGGTAGTTACCGTGTTTTGTATTCTCTACTCCTAATTTAAATAAATCATTTGCTGTGACTGGAATAATAGAAGTGGGTAATGAGTAAGCAGTTGAAGCGAGAAAAAAACAGCTAAGTGCAACAGCAGTAATTAAATGAACGATGAATTGATAAAAACAATTCATAGTTTTTCAGCCTTGATTAAGAACAAAAAACCTTTGTGTGGAGACGCAAAATTACCCTACCCAACCTTTGCGGCGTACGCTTCTCTACAGACCAATTTTTTTACCAAAAATCCCTAACTAAACCGTTGTTTGTTTGCAATAGGCGACAGAAGCTTCTTCTCTAGCGCTTCCAACTGCCATTACTTCCAACCTTTATCAGCTTGTTCTAACACGTAGGCTGCCACATCCTCAATCTGTTGTGGTTTTAAACGACCTTTGAAAGCGGGCATAGCATTTTTGCCACTTGTCACCTGAGCAACAATTGCCTCCATTGAGTACATTCCGTACTTTTCTAAGGCATCTTTTTTCAAGCTTTTGTCTGCTTGGACTAGGTTCTTACCAGCCATGTGGCAAGCAGCACAATTGCTACTAAAGATTTTGGCACCACTAGTAACATCTGCTGCTAAAGCAGGGCGGCTGAAAGCAATGGTGAAGATGGTCATGCCAAGTAATAATACTGACAAAATCTTTTTCATTTCGTGTCTCCTCTCCAACAAGACTGAACAAGTCTGTAGTCCTTACTAATTCTCAGATTCACAGCTTTTGTTCGTCAAAAGACAAGCTGTCAAAGTTGGGTAATTGTTGTTGGTTGTTGGTTGGTGGTTAGTGGTTAGTGGTTAGTGGTTTACTACCTGTCTCTTATACACATCTCCGAG
>JANZYY010000232.1 GCA_026419705.1 Fischerella sp. | reverse complement strand
TGTATAAGAGACAGGCTGTAGAGCTGGTCAAATAGCCTCTTCTCCCCGCACAGAAGACTGCGTTGGCTGCAAGCGGTGTGAAACTGCTTGTCCAACCGACTTTTTGAGCATCCGGGTTTACCTAGGAGCTGAAACCACCCGCAGTATGGGTCTGGCTTACTAAAATTACAGAACAAGCCTACTCCTTATAATGCGAGTGTAATAAATCTGCTGCCCCTTGAGGGGCAGTGTATAAAGTCGGATAGCAAACACTTTTACAGGTGAGAATAGACGTTTCTCCCTATTCAATTCAGAATGGTGGTTGATGTCTAACCTACAAAATTTATCTATATCAATTATCAGAAATCCAAAAACCCTAGCATCTCAAGGCTAAAGCTAGCTATATCCCTTCTTTTGCTTTCTACTAGTGTTCGGATGATTGTGCTAACAACTATACTGGATTTAATCATCCTGAAAATGTGGTGGTGTGAGATATGTGCGGTATCGTTGGCTATATTGGCACTCAAACGGCAACAGAAATTTTGTTATCTGGGCTGGAAAAACTAGAGTATCGGGGTTACGATTCTGCTGGAATTGCCACGATCTGGGAAGGAGAAATTAATTGCGTTCGGGCTAAAGGCAAATTATACAACCTGCGTTCCAAGTTAGAACAGCAAGATACTCCCGCTCAAATTGGTATCGGGCACACTCGCTGGGCAACTCATGGTAAACCAGAAGAATACAACGCCCATCCCCATATGGATATGGCGACGCGGGTCGCAGTGGTGCAAAATGGCATTATCGAAAACTACCGCGAGCTACGCGAACAACTCAAGACTCAAGGACATCAATTTCGCTCAGACACAGATACAGAAGTCATACCTCACTTAATCGCCCAGTTGCTTGAGGAAGAAATTGCTCTTGGAAAAATTAATTCTGACTCTGTGTTCTTAGAGTCGGTGCGAAAAGCTGTGAATAAATTGCAAGGTGCGTTTGCGATCGCGATTATCTGCGCCGACTTTCCCGATGAACTGATTGTCGTTCGTCAACAAGCTCCCTTAGTAATTGGTTTTGGTCAAGGGGAATTTTTCTGTGCTTCCGATACCCCCGCGATTATTTCCCATACCCGTGCGGTACTACCCCTGGAAAATGGCGAAATAGCGCGTCTCACTCCGTTGGGTGTGGAAATTTACAATTTTGCGGGTCAAAGGTTGAAAAAACACCCCCGCCTACTCAGCTTGAATCCCACGATGGTAGAAAAACAAGGATTCAAGCACTTCATGCTCAAGGAAATTTACGAGCAACCGGGAGTCGTCCGAGCTTGTCTGGAAGCTTATTTTAATACAGATTGGAATGCGGCTAATAGTGGTGATTCCCCCATCAAGATTGGTTTACCAAGTGAACTCTACGCCGATTTAGAGCAAATTCAAATCGTCGCTTGCGGTACTAGTTGGCACGCAGCATTAGTGGGTAAATATTTACTAGAGCAATTAGCGGAAATACCTACTCAGGTACAGTATGCTTCTGAGTTCCGCTATGCTCCCTCACCCTTAACGCCTCATACGCTCACGATAGGCGTTACCCAATCCGGTGAAACCGCAGATACCCTAGCAGCTTTGGCAATGGAACAAGAACGGCGTCAAGGTAGAGAAGCTAAATACCAAGCGCGGCTTCTAGGAATTACCAACCGTCCGGAAAGTAGTTTGGGACACATGGTACCGCATATCATTAATACCCTTGCCGGAATTGAAGTGGGAGTGGCGGCGACAAAAACTTTTATTGCCCAACTGATGGCATTTTACGCTTTGGCGCTGGATTTAGCCTATCGTCGTCAAACACTTCCTTCAGAAATCTTAGAGGATATTCTGAAAGGATTATGGCAGATTCCCAAGGAAATTGAAGCAAATTTGGAAAGTCAAGAAAAATTAACTGAACAATTAGCACATGAGTTTGCTGAAACCCAAGATTTCATCTTTTTAGGTAGAGGGATAAACTTTCCTATTGCTTTGGAAGGGGCCTTGAAACTAAAAGAAATCAGTTACATTCACGCCGAAGGCTACCCAGCTGGGGAAATGAAGCACGGTCCAATCGCTCTGTTAGATGCAAAAGTACCAGTAGTGGCGATCGCTGTACCTGGTAATGTCTACGAAAAAGTTATCTCTAATGCTCAAGAAGCAAAAGCCCGCGATTCCAGGTTAATTGGTGTTACACCTCTCAAAGAGGGAGAAGCAGCAGAAATATTTAACGATCTTATCCCCGTTTCTTCTGTGGATGAATTACTTTCTCCCATTCTTACAGTGATTCCTTTGCAATTATTAGCTTATCATATTGCTGCCCGCCGCGGTTTGGATGTGGATCAGCCTCGTAATCTTGCTAAAAGTGTAACTGTAGAATAGTAGCGATTTATACTTTATGTTGGGGGGAGGGGGGAGACGGTACTGGTAAGTTTTCTGTGATGCAGGATTTAACATTCCACCAAAACCCTTACACCAGACGCGTGCGCCTCAGGCGTTTGAGTAAGGTAATATCGAGTCTGGTATATTTTGATTCATACTTTGATCGAACAACACTACCACGACATTCCCATTCTTCGTAGGTATATTTCTATTCATTGTAGGGTCAGGGATGTCGTAAATTGTCCTCAACCCGTTTCCGACAGTGTTTCAATACTTCTGTAACTCTGCTTTCATTCACAAAGAAATTCTTGGGAAGCATCTGCAGGCATTATAGAAGTTGAAGTATTAAAAGAGCAGCTTTAAATGACTATTTACTTTTACAAAGCTTACGAACCTTATGGCTGTTTTTCTAACTTTTCTCCCCATGGAATTAAAATCCAGGGTACCTACTGGTCCACAGTCGAGCATTATTATCAAGCCCAAAAATTTGTGGGAACTCCAGATGCGGCGATCATACCTGCGATCCATGCTGTGGAGACGCCAGAAGAAGCTGCAGCATTGGGGCGTTGCTGCACCCGTATAGTTCGTTTAGACTGGGAAGAGGTGAAAACTAAAGTCATGCGAGAAGCTGTACTCAAAAAGTTTCTCACTCATACAGATATTAGAGAAGTTCTTCTCAGCACGGGCGATCAACAGCTAGTAGAAAACTCCCCAACAGATTATTTTTGGGGTTGTGGTGCAGAAAAAACTGGTCAAAACAATCTCGGTAAAATTCTCATGAGCGTACGAGAAGAAATTCGCAAGTTATCCTTGCTCTCTGTAATTTCCGAATAATATCTGTCCGTTTTTGGCTACAGGGAATGGTGACATTCCCAAAATTTCTAAGTAGAGACGCAAAATTGCGCGTCTCTACATCTCACCACATATCACCAGATGTCTATGTAGCGTTGCAAATTACAAATATAAAATTTAATTCTTAGTGCCTTACTGACTTAGTGGTTCAATCTACTCTGCTCTCAGTCCCGCAACACCCGTCTATATTTATACTATTATCTATTATTATTTATTAATTATGTAAGTTATGTAAGCCACCCATTATAAACTGAGTTAGCATAAATCGCTAGTTGCGATCGGTTTTTCAGATTTAAGCGGTTGAGCAGGTGAGTAACATGAGTTTTGACTGTCCCTTCCGAAATATATAGTTGCTGTGCGATTTCACGATTCGTAGCACCAATCGCTATTAAGCGCAATACATCTTGTTCGCGATCGGTGAGAAGATCCAATTTTGGCTCCGGTAATTTCGGGCGAGCAGGTTCTGAAGCTTGGATTTTATTAATAATCTTTTCCAACAATCCCGGTCCCATTTGGGTGTATCCTTTATGGACAAACCGAATCGCTTGTGCCAATTCCTCAGACGGCATATCTTTGAGTAAATAGCCCTTCGCTCCTGCTCGCATTGCATCAGCAATGTATTCATCATCATCAAAGGTGCTCAGAACTATCACTTTAATATTTGGAAACTGCTTGGAGATAATACCGGTAGCAACTCTACCATCCATCACAGGCATACGTACATCCATTAACACAATATCTGGCTGTAACGCTTTTACCTGCTCAATAGCATTTTCGCCATTATCCGCAGTTCCCACCACATCCAAATCAGGCTCTAAACTGAGCATAGCCCTGATACCGTCTCGAATGAGAGTCTGGTCATCTACGAGTAACAGACGAATCATATGGAAGTGCATTTAACTTTTGCAGGAGTACTACCCTAGTGTAGAACTCTGTCTCCATGATGCATAGTCAAGGATGAATTGAATTTCAGCGCAACTGCAATCATTACTCATTCGGCTGAAAACAAGAATTAAAAAAATGGAATTCTCATCTGGGCGTTGCTGATTTCATGTATGATGCAGGATTTTGCATTCTGCTAAAACCCCTCTAGAGACGGGTACGCCGCAGGCGTTCCTGCAGGGTAATTTCGCGTCTCTACATTTGGATTCATATTTTGATTCAGCAACGCCCTCATCTGCTACCTCTGACCTTAGTCGTAGGAAAATTTACTTATCTAATCAACGAAAGTTAGAGTGAGCTTATTTATTTCGTTGAGATGAGAGTATAGACGTTTTTCAGATGTTTATATCTTATTGAAATTCTACTATGAATACAGTTGCAAAGGCAACAAAGTAGAGGCGACCAAAAAATAAATTCAAATGGTTAAAAACTTCTGCTTTTACCAACTAGTAAACAACACACAAACACGAGGTAAATTATGTCTAACGAAATCAACAAAGTGGAATTGTCCGAGCAAGAATTGGATGCAGTAGCCGGTGGCTTAGATGTGATTGGTGCTGATGTTCTTGCTCAGAGCAACCTCAATGCTTTCAGCCAAGACAAGAAAGTAGCTACACAGTTTGGTGCAGCTAATGCACAAGGTGCTTTCGGTGGTAACGTCGCTGCAACTGAAGAAATCAATGCTCTTTCTGCTCAAAACCAAATCATCAAATAGATGATGTTACTTTAATTCAACCTTCAGCAGAGGTCATCCTTAAAATTAGTTTGACAGGTGATCAACCTCTGCTTTCATCAACTAGTAAACAACACACAAACACGAGGTAAATTATGTCTGATGATATTAATCAACCTATAGAATTGTCTGACCAAGAATTAGATGAAGTATCCGGCGGTATATTTAGATTTTTTGGAGACGAAAATCAAATAAAACAGACAAATTTTCTGAATTTCAAACAAAGCAAATTAGTCTTAGATCAAGTAAGTATTGTTAATTCAGAAGGTAGTATTAATGCCTTACGTATCGAATTAACCAATACAGAATCTACTGTTATGCAAGATACAACTATTACTTAATTAGTCTTGTTGGAAAAACAGGGAATATCTATCAAACATTTATTTAGTTATTAATAAGTTCTCTGTTTTTAGAGACTGGAAAAATGATAAACTTTGGAGAAAATTATGTCAGATGAACTTCCTATAAATAATCAAGCTATAGAATTAACTGAACAGGAAATAGATGCTGTAGCAGCTGGTAAAGAAAATACTGAGTATATTGCTAATCAACTTAGTTTGGTTCCTGATAATTTAACACAGTCAGTTTCCCAGTCTGTGGATAAAATCTTCTCTGCTATTTCCCTTATCGGCTTGAATTTCTGAAAAATGCCACTATGACTAAAATTCTATAGTTTTAAGCTGGCAATGCTGAATCAGTGAATGTTGTAAATAAATATAACATTCTTTCTTGGCTGCATAAATTCCTAACCCACCTCAGATAACTACATAAAGGCGTTGCATAAATGTGGGATGATTTTCTTGTATTTCTCTGTTAAAACCTCTTCTTTGCGTACTTTGCGTCTTTGTGGTTAATTATTTCATCCCTAAATTCCGCAACGCCTACATAAAGGTTCAAGCAAGGCTGCTCAATTTTATGTTTGCATTTTGCAACACCTCTCTATTTCCATAGTTAAATTTTTACCAACTAAAACACTCTCACACCCTTAGAAAATACAAGAGAGTTTAATTATGTCAGAAGTTCTACTGAAGGAACTTAGTAACAGTGATATTGACTGGATGCTGAAGACTGGTAGTAGAGAAGAAATTGACTCGGGTCAAGTTCTCATCCGTCAAGGCGAACCTATCAATGCACTATATATTCTTTTAGATGGAGCATTAACAGTTTCCATATCCCAATCTGACAACAATCCACTGGGACGCGCCTTTGCTGCTTTAGAGGGTGGTGAAATGTCAGGGCGTGAAATCGCCAGATTATCAAGTGGTGAAATCGCTGGAGAAATTCCTTTCATTGAATCATACCTGCCCTCTACCACTGTTAAGGCACTCAAAAAGTCGTTGATCTTGGCGATTCCGCGGCAAGAGTTGGCAAAAAAACTGAAACAAGATCTCAGTTTTGCTGCCCATCTTTACCGGGCGAGTGCAATTTTGCTTGCAGATAGATTAGAGAAGATAGTTAGTCAACTCGGTCATAGCACGCTAGTCCTCAGTCAACCCCGACTGAGAGAAATATTATTTATTTTTGCAGAATTGCATGATAGCGACATCGATTGGTTGATTGTTGCAGGGGATGTAAACCGAATTCCCGCAGGGACTGTTCTGATTCCTGGCGGAAGACCTGTCGAAGCGCTACATATCCTTTTGGATGGGAAATTGACACTTTCCGCCTCCGAGGACGATCGCAATCCTCTAGCCCGTGCCTTTTCTAATTTGGAAGGTGGCGAAACAGTAGAACGTGAGTTTGCCAGATTGTCTCGGGGTGACATCGTCGGAGAAACCCCCTTTGTAGAAGCCCCCCCACCCTCTACAAGTGTGAAAGCCTTACAAGACTCGTTAGTATTATCAATTCCTCGCTGGCGATTGGCGGCCAAACTTCTGCATGATGTGGGTTTTGCTGCTCGTTTTTATCGAGTGCTAGCAGTTCTTTTAGCAGACAAACAACGGGCAATAGTCAGTCGGCTTGGATACGGCAGACTCAGTTATAGTACAGATCAGCCATTGGATGAAAATCTCGAATATGAGAATGAACTGGATTCCGATTTTTTGGCGCAAGTTGCGCTAGCTGGAGCCAGATTTGACTGGATGCTGAAAAGAATTAGCCGCAGTTAAAGATCGCAGCAGTTCGGTAACATATTTGCAATTAACTAGTTCATTTTACGGTTATTTTCTACTCCGTTAAAGAACAAAAACATTATTTACAACCACATTGTTACGCCTATAGCTTGGCATGTAATTTCAGATGGGCAAACCTCATCCTCATATGCCATGCAGATTTTTGGAAAATGGGATGGAGTCAAATGGTTCCTCAAAAAAATAATCTGTTTCGCAAACAAGCTTTAGATCATTCTTCTTCACCTGAGCGCTTAGATCAGTTGATGCAAGTAATTAGCCCGACAAAGTGGCTACCTTTGATTGCTCTGGGCACTTTGGTTGCATCCGGTTTGGCTTGGAGTGTTTTTGGTCGTATCCCAATTACAGTTGAGGGTAAAGGTGTGCTTGTCTTTCCCAGCAAAGTTGTGGGATTTCAGTTTCCTAGCGTTGAGGGAAAGATCAAAGCAGTAAATGTACGTGCGGGCGACTTTGTCAAGAAAGGACAGGTGCTAGCAACAATTGACCAAGAAGAACTGCAAAAGCAACTACAGCAGCAACGTACCAAACTAGCAGAACTCACAGCGCAGGATCAAAACGCTAATTCACTTCAAAACCAACGCAGCCAACTGCAAATCATTACGATCGCCCAACAGCGCCAAAACTTAGAGCAAGAATTGCAGCAAGCTCAGGCTCTGACTCCGGTTATTAAGAGTAAAAACCTGGATGCGATCGCTCAGCAGCGAAAAAATATCCAACAAGGTTTGCGTGATGCTGAAGCTTTGGTTCCTACCCTCAAGCAGAGACTT
>JANZYY010000022.1 GCA_026419705.1 Fischerella sp. | reverse complement strand
GCAGTCGTTATTGGTAATGGTATAACAAGATTGGGATTTGATTTAAAATATATTGCTAATCATAGGGGCGGTTTAAATGGTACTGAGAGATTGCAATCTTACGGTTGTAATGCATTATACAGAGATTTCTCACCGGATTTTTTAGTAGTAACAGGTGACGAAATTGTCGCAGAAGTTGCAGCCAGCGGATATTGTGATCATCACATCGTTTATGCTAGAGCACCACATTTAATGGAATATCCTGGAAAATTTTATTTAATTCCTCAAAATCCAAGTTATAATGCAGGTAGTATTGCAGCATATTTGGCAGCATTTGATGGGCATAGAAAAATATTTTTGTTAGGATTTGACGGCCAAGATACAAAAAATCACAATTACAATGTTTATGCTGGTACCAACGCATATCAAACTGCTTGGAATGCACAAACAGATCAAAAATTTTGGTTTGATACTTTAAGATACATTATGCGTTTGTATCGAGATGTAGAATTTATCAGGGTTATGCCCACTGAATATGCAAGGGAACCTGATCAACTCCGTGATTGTTTAAATTATCGACAAATTGATTTTAATCAATTTGTCAAAGAAGCCGATATTGGTTAAATTACCAATTCTATAATAGATAATTTATCAATTACAGTGTTGAAATTAAATGATTTCCAGACGCCCGGATGCAGGGGTTTGGGGTAGTCTTTAATATTGACCCAACAATATCCTTTATGTTCGGAATTTAATTTCGGTACAAATTCGCTATCAACAACAATTAAAAATGTGTGATAGATAAAATTATTATTGTAGCTGGTAAATTTTTCAATTGGAATAATTTTTTGTTTAGTAAAATCTATTCCAATTTCTTCTTGAATTTCTCTGTATAATCCCTGTGCTACAGTTTCGTTTTTGTTAATTTTTCCGCCTGCCAAACCCCATGTGTTGGTATGTTTGGTTTTATCCCTCAATAAAAACAAATATCGATTTGTGCTTCGACAATAAATTAACGCACCAGCACTTTCAATTAAATTATTATTCTCCAGCTGCCAGCCGGGTACTCGCCTTCGATTGATTTCGACCATTCTTGATTGTGCCATTTATACTGTATCCCTGTTGATAAATTTGTTACGTATTCTGTTGTTGTAGTTGTAATGCTAAAAACAACGCTCCAATATTGTCCATTATATTCAATTATATCTCCTCCGTTAGCAATTAAAGGAACACCATTAGCAGCCCACCATACAGGATTTCCTCTCCAAGCATCCGGATCATTGTTTGTTTCGTTAAATTCGCTGCCAATGGGATTCAAAATCATATATCTTGTTCCTGCAGGAGGATTTAAAATTTGTGTATTAACATTACTCTTAAAAGGATCTATAATTGCGTTGATAGGCGGTAATGTATTTGCAGGAATTGTATCAATAAATGGAGTAAACAGCAATGTAGTTCTATCCGTAGGATGGTAAGCTACAGTTCCAATAATTTCAGCATCGCTATCGGGATATTGTAATCGTATTTGTGTTGTTCCGGGTCTTAAAGTTCCGTATAATTCTATTAATGGCCGCCAGTCGTCAAATTCTCCAATGACCCCAGCCGGTTCTACAAAATCATCAGAAACAATGTTTACATTACTGCGTGTTCTTATTAATCTTAATGTATTATTTAGAAATAAAACGTTATATCCTAGTGGAGTAATAAATCTTTGACCGACCAAGTTTTCAGCACCGAAACTGTCTAAATCTAAATCTCCGGTATCAGTATAAATGCTGTTGACAATTTTGTGTATTATTCCAAGTTTTTTAACTTTAGCAGGCGGACTAATCCAGATTGGTAGTTCAAACGTTAAAGTTGCTACATCAATCGAATCCTCTGCACCTGCTGGTACAGTTCTACTAGTCCAATTAGTAGAATTTAAAAATATAGAACTTAAGCTAGTCCAATCAATATAATTGTCTGTACTTTGTAATTCAAGTGCAGGGTTAAATAATCCGGCCATTTGTTCTATAATTTGCAATTTTTGTTCCGTGTTGCTAGTCCATATATCTAATTTTAGTGTTAATTTATATGGAACCGGCATTAAACGCTCAATACTATAAGCATCTCCTTGTACGCCTACGTCATATCCTCCTAAATCGGCATTATATCTACGTTCCCGTAAATGTATCTTGCTAATGTGTGTTGGATTTTGCACACGAGCACGGTCATATTCAAGTCCTGCTATATAAACAGCCATTATAGGAACATTTAATAATGTGTTTTCGCTACCACGGTTAATAATAGAAGCAACTTGGCGTTGCTGGTCTCCGTACATAACAGGAACACGTAGCAGATTTACATTGCCGTTAGGATCTTTTCCGTATTCAACATAAAAATTAGAAATACCTCGAATAAATTGTATTACAAATCTACGTATTTGGCGATCGTAAAAAAATTGCTGCATTAGTTATTATCCGGTGTTGGTTTAAGTGCTTTACTAAGACTTTGGCGTTCGGGCATTGTTTCGCCCGTACTTTTAACGTAGGTGTTTGTATTGTTAACAAAAACGCTGCGTTGTGTTTGATTTGTTGGCCCAGGAGTCATTGAAGTACGAACACTGTCTTCGACTTTGACCCAACGCCTACCATCAAATCTAAATAACCTATTAGGCAAATAGTCTAATCTCAAAACGTAATCTCCTACATTTGGATTCTCTGGAAACGTAGTACCCGATAAAACAGGGAAACCGTTTGGTGCAAGCCCGTCTCCATTTAAATAAGCAGGACTTGGCGATAAGAAATCGGTTAAAGGCGGCGTGTTTTCGGGTAACAGATTGCCTTGTGCATCGACTGGTTTAACATAAAGTTTAGAAGTATCGTAACCGCTTTTTGGAACGTCTCTTTCGGCCTGCTCAATAATTTTGTCATTAATTTGCTGTATTGGGCGTAAATTATTGAGCACGTCACTTAAGCTAGGTGGCGGTCCGCCTTCTCCTGTACCTTCGGGGTCGCTGGCTGCTACGTTATCTAATATGCTCTTATATTCTTGACTGTTTGGCATTGGAATAAGTTTTCCGCGCCACAAATGCGGCCACCAAGTTTGTGCGAATCCCTCTGCTGCCCAACTAACTTCTTGCACCACGTAGAACTTTTTTAAAGTAGCCGGGCTTTCTTCTGCCCCCAAAAAGTCTTTATCCTCTAAGTGCATAAACTCAATAACATCGCCTGGTATAATACGTCTACCTAGCTGAGCGATCATATCGTTTAAATGCCAAGTCATAAACACTGTGCCATTTGCAAGGAACAAACCAAATTGACTTAAATCAAAATCTTGGTCTGTACGCTGATATACCCCTCGCATAGGATATACGTCGGGCTCGTATTTTCGGTCTCTATTTTCCCCCCAAAGAACGTCTTGTATGTTCAACGGATCGTCTGTATTATATACAGGTTGCGTAGCATCATCGCCTGTATTTCCTGTGGTATCGGGTCCTAGATATTTGTGTACCAAAATGCCGGTGCCTCCGATAGTAAACATTTCGGAAATACGACGATCCATAAATTTGTAATCGTTTGTTTTCTTTTCTCGCCAAAGACTTAAACGCGGCATTTTTGGTATCCTGTTTAGTATTTATCGCTTGGCAAAATAAAAAATATGCTATATATTAATAGAATATTATGATTTTATATTATGGCATTTAAACCGGACACACCCGAAGAACTTATTAAAGAACGCGATGAAGTGCTTAAAGCTATTTTTCCAATCATTTCGACTTTGAATTCCGCTGGTGTTAGCGAAATGGGAATGGCAGCAGGCTTGATTCACGCAGCCAATATGTTATTGGTCAGTCTTGACAAAAATACAAGATTTGATCTAGTAGAGTTGTTCATGGAAGCCAGCGACATAACGATTCAAAAACATAAGCCTTAATTTATGCTTGAGAATTCATTGCAAGATAGAATTAATGCAATCGAAAAAATAAATCGCATGCTTCCATTTCAATATCGTCGCGATTTAAACAAAATGATAAATCACTGTCGGTCGTTGCAAACTGCAATGAGCAAAGAATTGGTAAAGTGCCGTCGGCACATTACTGAAAGATATCTAGAGTTAGAGAAAGAGCTTGAAGTGCAAGTTGAAACAGCAGAGCAGTACGCCGTTTTGGCTCGACTGATGTTGTAAAAATACAACTTGACAAAAAAAGAATTTGGACATATACTGCGGATATAGTGGGAGAAACGCATGTCGATTCACGAACAACTTCGCAAGCAAGAAGCAGTAGCTCAACTGCATCGCTATATTCAGGAAGCACGAATCGCACTAGACAGCATGGAAGGGCTCATGCAGGGACAAAGTGAGATCAAGGACACTCGCGAGTTCATCTGCCGGTACAACCAAATCGAAAAGATCATGGTGCACTTGCGGGCCGAAACCATCAAATTTCTGTAACATCCTGTTACAAATCTGACGCTAGGGTATAATTTTGTGCAATTTTGCACGAAATTTCGGGCGTTTGTTACAATTGTTACACTTTTTTGGTTGACAGAATGCCCAAACTTCTACATAATGTAGGCATACGTTAAATAAACGGGACACGAAATGCGATATAACACCGATCAGTTTCACTACAATGCCAGGACTAAGACGTTCTCGGCAGAAGCCAGTTCGCTGGGTTGCAGTGTTGCTGACCCCTTGTTTGGTCCCAACGGCCTGATGCTGCTGCAAAGCCACAAGACGGGTCGTACGGTAGAGTTTCAAGTTTGCAGCACGCGGACCCAAGACGGCGACCTGCTAGACTGGATGCTGCATCCCACGGATCGCGCTGTCAACGCCGACCCTGGTGTGCGCGACCTGCGTGTCATTGTGTTCAACGACTGAAAAAAGTATGAGCAAGATAGTTAAAGTTGTTACGGTAGTGCAAGTGGGCAGTGATCGTTACGGTCCCGGCAAAGCCCGTGCCGCTGCAAGCGCATGGGCAAGCTTTGTGGCTTGCAACCTGCACAATAAGCGCACCGCAACCGCAGTTCGTGACTTTAACGATCGGCATGCTGTTGCATTTCGTCGCAGCCTGCCGCTGTTCGAGAAGGTGCTAGGCCCCGCAAAGGATCGCAGCAACCCGCGTACTCTAATTAACCTGTAAAAGGAGGTGCACATGGACACCCGTCAACAAATCGCTGCCGACTTGGTCGAGTTTTTCGTTGCCAAAAATCTTGCCCAAGTCTACGGCAGTGAGATCGGACAAGGCACAAACAAGATCGGCCGCACCTACTACACGGTGACCTTTTGCCGTGCTTACAAGCTGGACGGTGTAGTTAACATCTATGGACCTAACTTCATCCAAATCAAGTGGCAAGGCGCTGCACGCGACCTCGGTCGCCGAGGCAGTGAAGTATTCCGCAGCGTTGCTGACGCTGAGAAGTTCCTCTGGGCTCATTTTGTATGAGTAAGCGGGAAGTCTACTACCGTAAAGAGGGGCGCAAATATGTGCCCGTTGCCGAAAGTGCCATTGATCTTTTTGAAGCGTTGCCTTACGGTTTTTACGTCGTCGAAGTAAATTCTACAGGACAGCATTCTCGACGAGGTATCGATCCGCGATTCGCAGATTTTGCTGCTGCTGCTCTACACCTCAAGAGTCGGCTTGTTGATATTTTGCTCGATGCAAGTCGTGCAAAACTATCAGCCAAGCAGCCTCTTACCCCAGAGCAATTAGCAGCGTGGCAAGAGTTAAATCGTGTGTTCGGAGACAGCATTAGCCTCTTGCATCCTTCTCTACAAGATATCGCCGCGCAGTTTCTTGAAGAAATACAAAGAAAAGCACAAGAACTACACGATAACCCCACCGTTCGTGCAGCCTACGAGCAATATTTGATGGCTGTCGAGTTGACACGAGATAAGTAATCTGATATATTACACCGCTATGCCTAAAATCAAAGTAAACAACAAGACTATCGTTGCCAAAGTGAAAGCAACGAAAAATCCACTTTTCGGGGACGAAAAGTATACGGGTCCGGAACCAATTTGGAGCGAAGCTGATGCTAAACTGCCCGAAGAGCAGTTTCAATCCAAACTACGTCAGGCCTTGTATTACTATGGCTATTATTTTACGGTTAAAGAAACCAAAAAGTACGTGGTCGAATGGCTTAAAGCCAACACAAAGATGACTGCGTCGGAACTGCAAGTGTTTGCCAAAAAAGCAGACAAGATGTTTCCTATGACCGGTTGCAGTCTAATCCTGGCACACAAGGCAGGCATGCCCCTCAGTGAAAAGACCAAAGAATGGCTATTACGGGAAGTTAAGGCCTGTATGGATTCTACTACTTTGCAAGAATACATAGACGAGCAAAAAGAAGAAGATAAGTCGCAGATAACTGTTAAACCCAACATTCAGGATCGACTTGCTGAAAAGCAAGCTGAACTGATTGGCGAGCTTGAAGGGTTGTATGATGAGCTAATCCAAGGGCGCGAAGTTGAACCAGGAACATATGCAATGTTCCATAGCCGCAGTGTAGGTGCAGTTACTGCTAAAAAGGTAGGAGAATGGTTTGCACGCCGACGCGCTGAACTAGAACAAGCGCAAGAAGGCAAAGATCCGCAGCTTAAGGAAGCTTATTCACACCTTAAAGCCAAAGACTATAAGCGTTTCTACGCCTTTCTCAACAAAATCGATGCAGACGTTGCAGCCTACACCACGGTTAAAAAGGCTGCAAAGAAGGTGCGTGCGCCGCGCCCAATGGACAAAGCCAAGCAAGTTAGCAAAATGAAATATCTCAAAGAGGACAAGCCGCTGAAATTGGTTAGTGTAAATCCGGTTGATATTATTGGAGCACAAGAGCTTTGGGTGTATAACGTAAAGTATCGCAAGCTAGGGCGCTATGTAGCAGACAGCCATGTGGGGCACCTTGGCGTTAAGGGCACCAGCGTCGTGGGTTTTGATACGGTGAAAAGCGTTTGCAAGACGGTACGTAAGCCCGAAGAAGTGCTGACTGCATTTCGTAAAGCTACAAAGGCGCAACTACGAAAGTTTTTAGACGATATTAAAGCAGTAGAACAGCGACTTAATGGGCGTATCTCCAACGAAATCATTCTACTAAAGGTGCAGTAGTGCTACAAAAAATGAAATGCCCGGCATGCGATGGTCGAGGCTTTGTGTTTGAAAGTTTCATCCGAGCCCGACGTCTAAGCGGGTTGGAGGTGCGGCTATCCGTCTATGCCTACGAAAATCACACTTACAGCGAGTATAGCGGCGCGGGCGAAAAAAGTTTGGGATCCTGTGGTGCGTTTTGAAAAACCGCGGTGTAAAACGTGCCGTGGTAAGAAAAAAAATGACCGCAAAAAGTATATCCTCCAGCACCTGCGAGCCTAAACTCCGTTCTCCTGCACACTTCGCCCCAACTGCTAAATATAGCATAAGGGGCGATTTTTTATGGCTACTGCACGACCAGGTTTAGATGCTAACTTAAACATAGCAACTGATACTTTACCGTACGATCCTATAGGTGGAACACAGTGCTTCGCCCATTGCACCAGATTATGATGCAATGGTAGCAAGTCCAAGCAACGAAAACTATCCTGATTTCGATTCAGTTACTGAACGACGTAACGAAATAGTTGACTATATACGCTATCGCTTAGGTGATGACATTGTTGATGTTGAACTCGATCCTAAGCACTATGACATAGCTATTAGAGCGGCGTTTGATAAGTATAGACAACGTGCACAAAATAGTGTTGAAGAAAGCTATTGCTTTTTAAGATTGCAAAAAGAGCGACAAGATTATATACTTCCGCGAGAAATCATACAAGTAAAACAAGTATTTCGTCGCGGCGCTGGTAGTGCTGTAGGCAATCAAAGTACGATGTTTGAACCATTTGCAGCAGGGTATTTGAATACTTACATGCTGCAACAAGGTCGTGTTGGTGGTTTGGTAAATTACGAATTATATACAGGTTATCAAGAACTTGTTATGCGAATGTTTGGCGGATATTTGAATTTTGCATGGAATCCAACAAGTAAGCGTTTAACTATTATTCGTAAAATAGTTAGTGAAGAAGAAGATGTACTATTGTGGACCTATAATTATAAACCAGACATCGTTTTAATGAATGATTATTTAATAATGCCTTGGCTCAAAGAATATGCATATGCCCATGCTAAAATGATGGTAGGCGAAGCTAGAGAAAAATTCGCTAGTATTGCTGGACCGCAAGGGGGCAGTACACTTAATGGTACTGCTCTCAAAGGGGAAGCCCAAGCATTAATGGATTCCTTAATAGAAGATTTAAAAAATTACGTAGATGGCAGCCAACCATTAACTTGGGTGCAAGGATAAATTGTGCGAGCTTGCGAATTTATAACCGAACATAAGTTAGTGTGGAAACGTAATGCACAAAACGGAAAAATTAGTTTAAAGTGGCGTTGCACATCTGGGAATAGGGAAGGAAGGGTAGTTCCCAAATTAGGTGATTGTGATGCGGCGCTAGATATAGCGCAAGCGCAGAGAATGAAAAAAACACGAGAGAGAAATAAAATAAGACAAGCGCGGCGTGCTAGGAGAACTAAAAAACTTAACCCAAGCAGTAAATTAGTACAAAAGTTGAACAAGTATACAAAATGAGAGCTAAAGAATTTATATTAGAGCAAAAAGCATTAAGACAAACGGTCAAAGATGCAATACCAAATGCTAATGTCTTACCCGGATTTAAAAATCAAGACATGTACAAGCAATATAGGATGGGTATAGCATTAGCTTCTGCTAGGGCTATAAAAAATGGCGAAGTTGAGTTTAATTCAGAATCTGCTTTTGGAGAAAATATGTTGGTAGTTGCTCGCACTGCGGAAGAAGAGCAGCAATTGGATATGGCATTGAGTTTAATGCCAAACAGCGGCGGAAGGGTTAAAATATCTACTACAAAAAGTGAAGAAAGCTTGGATACCAATTCTCGAAGTCCTGTTGCACCAAAACCTTTGATTAAGCGTCGTAGCTAAAGTATAATCCTTACTAAGGATTATAATTATGACAACAAAAATTATTGCTTTTGTCGGATTAATTGGTAGCGGCAAAGATACTTGTGCTCAATATTTGGTAGAGCACCACGGTTTTTGCAAAGAGAGTTTTGCCAGTAGTCTTAAAGATGCTGTTGCCGCAGTATTTGGATGGGACAGAAAATTGCTTGAGGGAGCTACAGAAGAATCTAGAGTTTGGCGCGAGCAAGTAGATATATGGTGGTCAAATAGGTTAAATATGCCACAATTAACTCCGCGATGGATATTGCAAAATTGGGGAACTGATCTTTGTCGCAAAAATTTTCATGACGATATTTGGATTGCTAGTTTAGAAAATCGCATTAGAAATAGTGTTAGAGAAAAGGTTGTGATAAGTGATTGTAGATTTGAAAACGAGCTAAATGTCATCAAAAAATACAATGGGAAAATAATTAGAGTTAAACGAGGCGAAGATCCCGACTGGTGGCCGTTTGCAGTAGCTGCAATGCAAGGAGACGCCGCGGCAAAAATAGCAATGAGTGCTAGCGGAATACATATTACTGAGTGGGGCTGGGCTGGACTAGATTTTGATGAAATTATTGAAAATAACGGCACACTGGAGGATTTATATTTAAAAGTTAAAAATCTGGTGTGATTTCGTCTACCTTCCAAGGAAGTTTACTTTTATAGACTTCGGCAGTGCAATTTAAGCAGATAGTTTTAAGATTGGCCCAATCATTATTTTTTAAATTGCCATCTAAATGAAATACGTTGGCTTGTTCCGCTAGCTTAAATTTAAACCCGCACCTTTCGCATGCGGGTTTCTTACGATATCCTAACTTAAACCACTGCGGCGCCTGCGGTTTAAGTTTTTTCCTTTTTCGATAGCAAACGCTACATTTAGATCTGTAGTAGATAACGTCGTTGCGATGATAATTTATAGCTACTGGTTTGCTGCGGCATATGGGGCATAAAGGTCTTTTTGTTTCCATAACTATGTATTTATTACCTAAACCTTTATAAAGTATACTTCATCTAGTGTAAAAAATTGGAATTTAGGTAAATATTTTTAACATTGTTATAAAGGACAATTATCATGGCATTAGTTTCACCAGGATTAGAAATTACAGTTACAGACGAGGCGCAATATATTCCAGCAGCCGTTGGAACAGTTCCGCTGGTTATTGTTGCAACAGAAGAAAATAAAGCAGTTTCGGGTGGTGGCATAGCTCCCGGAACATTAAAAGAAAATGCAGGACGACTTTACGGAGTTACTAGCCAACGAGAATTAATCAATACTTTTGGTGCACCTATATTTAAACAAAGTGCAGCAGGTACACCTTTACATGCTAACGAGTTAAACGAATATGGTTTGTTAGCTGCATATAGTGCTTTAGGTATATCTAATAGAGCTTATGTGTTGCGTGCTGATGTAGATTTAAAACAATTAGAAAGTACAACAGTGCGTCCTAAAGGTGCTGTCGAGGATGGCACATATTGGCTAAATTTAGCAGCCACGGATTGGGGAATTTTTGAGTGGGACGCTGAGACAAACTCATTTACCAAACAAGAAGTAATGGTGATTGTAGACGAAGATCAAATTTATTTTGATAACATTGCGAATACTTGGTATCCCAAAGCATCTGTCGGAAAAATTCATCAATACGCAATCGTACCGAAATCGGGTTTTAATATCTTATTTCATAAAAATCTTTCTAATGTTTGGACAGTTGTTGGATACCCGAGTTGGGAAAAATCGCATCCTACTTTGGTTGGCACTGGTGCTAACCCTGCGGTTACACTAGGGACTCAAATTTTAATTAACACAGTGCTAGTTACTTTTACTGGAAGTACAATTACTGATGTTAAAAATGCAATTAATGGTGCAGCAATTGAAGGTGTTAGTGCAGAAGTAAGCAGCGATGGATTTATTCAACTTTTAGTCGATGGCACAGCAAAATCTAACGGTATGGTTGTTGATGGTAAACTGGCTATTTATGATGCTACACCGGGTGCATTAGAAGAAATCGGATTAACATCGGGTGTATACAATAGCCCAGGTGTTTATTATGGCGCCTTTAGCGACGTGCCGCCTTGGGCAAGCTTTGAATCCGAGCCTCGACCAACCGGTTCTATTTGGGTTAAAACTAGCGTACAAGGGGGAGGCGTAGATTTTGCATTATCTAAATATTCTGCAGAATCAAATAGCTGGATTCGCCAAGCAATAACATTTGTTGGGTCGGCAATAAATGAATTTCTGTTTCAAGTAGATCCAACAGGCGGCGGCAAAAATATACCTGTAGGTAGTATTTTTCTAAGAACTGGTTTTAATAATGTTATAGTTCGATACCATACGTATATTAAAGTAGGCGAAAGTGTTGCAACAGGTACATGGAGTGGGTTGCCATTTAATGTGGGTGATCAAGTACAAATTCAATATACTGCTCCGGGTAATCCTAACTTTATAAATGCCGGTACAGTTACTTTAACAGGCACAACTTTAGAAGATTTTGTGCACCAATTACAATTATTAAACATGCAGTATGTTGAAATTGAGTATACAGCAAATACTATAACAATGCGTCATACAACTGATGGTGCAATATTTTTTAGAAATATAGTTGGCAATGCTTGGGAAAATGCAGGATTTACAACCTCAACACCGGGTGTACACCAAATTGGCGGTTTCTATCATATAGATGGTTTTGATCCGCTGACATATGTGTATGGGTTTGAACCGCCTTACGCCAAACCCGCAGACGGCACACTGTGGTATTACGGTACTCCAACAGAAGTGGATATCATGTATCGCGATACCGGTGGATGGAAAGGATATAAAAATGTAACTATTGACGCAAGAGGATATGATTTATCACAAACCGATCCTCGAGGACCAATCCTATCACCAACTGCTCCAAAGACACAAAGCGATAATACAGCACTTGTGCCCGGGGATCTTTGGATCGACACCAGCGATTTAATTAATTTCCCTAAAATTTATCGTTATAATTCATTGAATCGCTGGGTGTTAATTGATAATACAGATCGCACATCTCAAAATGGTATTGTTTTTGCCGATGCGCGTTGGGGTACAAGCGGGACAGTTGATGTTGTAGCTGGGGATTTACCAAGTATTGTTGAATTGCAAACTAGTAATTATGTAGATTTGGACGCCCCTGATTACAGACTTTATCCCCGTGGAGCTTTGTTGTTTAATTTGCGTCGAAGCAGCTTTAATGTTAAGAAATTTGTAAGTAATTATTTTAACGAAGATGCTTATCCGGATGCTACGCTCCCGGCAGTAAAAGACGCTTGGGTAACTGCCAGCGGCCTTAAGGATAACGGCGCTCCGTATATGGGCGCAGGTGCTCAACGTGCAATAGTTGTTAAAGCAATGCGTGCAGCAGTTGACGGTAGCCAAGAAATTCGCGAAGAGACCAACAATTTTAATTTAATTGTTGCTCCCGGCTATCCAGAATTAATTAGCAATATGGTTGCATTAAACAATGACCGCGCATTAGAAGCATTTGTAATTGGTGATACACCAATGACACTTAAATCGGATATTGTTAGCTTAACTCGCTGGAGTGAAAATGTTAACGGCGAAGGTCTTGCTACAGCAAGCCCTTATCTCGGTGTTTACTATCCACACGGATTAACAAACGATTTAAATGGCAATGTAGTTGCAGTTCCTGCAAGTCATATGATGCTACGTACATTTATCTTTAATGATAATGTAAGTTATCCATGGTTTGCCCCTGCTGGTACACGCCGTGGTTTAGTAGATAATGCTGTAGCTTTGGGATATGTTGATAATAGATCTGGTGCATTTATTCGTACTAATATTAATCAAGGCACACGTGATGCATTGTATGAAACACGATTGAATCCGATATCTAGTTTACCGGGTGTCGGTATAACAGTATTTGGTCAAAAGACACGCGGCATTACTGGCAGTAGCTTGGATCGTGTTAATGTTGCACGTCTAGTAAATTATATTCGTACAATACTTAAGGTTATTGGTAATCAGTTCTTATTTGAACCAAATGATAAAATCACACGAGATCAAATACGTGCAATTATTGATAGTGCAATGAATGATTTGGTAACAAAACGTGGTATTTACGATTACTTGGTTGTCTGCGATGAATCTAATAATACACCGGATCGTATTGCGCGAAATGAACTGTATGTAGATGTAGCCATTGAGCCAATGAAGGCGGTAGAATATATCTATATTCCAATTCGCTTAAAGAATCCAGGAGCAATAGCCCAAGGACTATAATATAAACTACACAGATAATAGGGAGCCAGCCTCCCTATTAAAAGTGTAGATGAACAAATAAATAAAAATATAAACGGAGACAACAATATGTCTATATCGTCCTTAAACAAATTTACAGTGCCTTTAGTAGGCGGACAAAGTGCTACCGCACAAGGCCTTTTAATGCCAAAATTAAAGTTTCGCTTTCGCGTAAACTTTTTAAATTTTGGTGTTAGTAAAGATACACAAGAGTTAACTAAACAAGTTGTAGATATTAAAAGACCAACTGCAAATTTCAACCCTTTTACATTAGATGTATATAATAGCAAAATACATCTAGTAGGAAAGCCGGAATGGCAACCTACTTCAATTACATTGCGAGATGATGTGCAAGGTAGTGTAAGTAGATTAGTTGGCGAGCAAATACAGAAACAATTTGATTTTATGGAACAAGCCAGCGCTGCTACTGGTATTGATTATAAATTTGGTTTAATGTACGAAGTGCTAGACGGTGGTAATGGTGTATTAGAGCCCACAGTGTTAGAAACTTGGGAACTATATGGATGCTTGTTAGAAAGCGTTGACTATGGTGATATGAATTACGGCTCTAACGAAGATGCTAGAATTGTTTTAAACATACGTTTTGATAACGCATTACAAAAACCAGATTCAAGCGGTGTTGGCACATTAGTTGGACGTGCATTTGGCGGACTTGCAGCAACAGGCAGTGGCGGCACACGCTGAAATTAAAAAAATCAAAAATCCCGGGAATTTCCGGGATTTTTTTGACTAAATATTAATATGAGTTTAGGATCCTTATTTAAAGACGTTTATAAAGGTGCTACCACGAATGAATACCTTAAAACGTGGAACCATGCTACACGATTATTTGTTGATAACAATTATGCACTCGGTCCTAAGCAAGAATTTCTTTATCACGTATTTTTTGATATCAATCCTAATGCCCCGGGTATAGTCTTTAAAGATAAAGATCGTTTAAAAGAAGTTGGAATGTTAGTCAAAGCAGTTCAACTTCCAAAATATACCATAGATACAAGAAAATACAACGCATATAACCGCCCCAACATTATTCAAAATAAATTAAATTACAACGATGTTGTAATTAATTTTTATGATGACCATTCAGATAGAATAGTGAGTTTTTGGGCAGACTATATGAAGTATTACTATAGAGATGCTGATTATGGAGACACCAATAATATCAGTTCCTATACAAATCCCCACAAATATAATCAAAAATTACTAGAATGGGGCTATAATATACGCAATGGGCAAATAGTTAGATATCTTGATGCTATAAGAATTTACAGTTTACATCAAAAAAGATTTACTGAATATATTTTAGTAAATCCAATAATAAAGCAATTCAGACACGGAGACCATCGAAATAACGGCAATGAAGCAATGGAATGCGAAATGACCGTTGAATTTGAAACTGTGCTTTACAATTTTGGTAGTGTAAGTACCAACACCGTTAAAGGTTTTGCCGACCTGCATTATGATAAAACACCTAGCTATCTTGCCAACGCCGGTGGTAGTAAGTCATTTCTTGGTCCTGGCGGTTTAATTGAATCCGGAACAGGAATTTTTAATGATTTAAGTAGTGGTAATTTAATCGGCGCCGCTTTTAAAGCAGTGAGAACATATGAAAATTTAAAAGATGCTAATTTAAAAAAAATCGGACAAACAGAATTTAGTGAATTTGCTAAAGACATATTAAGAAATAATAATCCACAAAGTAAAATTTCTGTTCCTGTGCCTACTAATATAGTTGCAGGTATAGGTTTCGCAGTTGAGGGTGCTAAAGCAATACAAGCACCTTCTAAAACTGCTAGTGGAATACCCAGAAATCCTACCGCAACTACGCAGTCGATCCCAATTAATACCAACCCACCGTTAACTACTAATTTTGGAAATCCGTTAGTAAAAAGCAATAGCGAATCATTACTACCGACTGATATTCAAAATCAAAACTTACCTTTAACTGGCGGACAAAGACCCGCGGAGTTACCAACCCCACAAACCATTAACAACAGAAATCGAACATAATTATGAATTATACAAATAATAATGTTGTTGATGTTAATGTTAATAATAACCCAACAACTCAAAAATATTTCAACAATTTTTTTAATACCATACAATATGACATTAGTGGAATGGTTAACGACACCATTATAGGGTATTTTCAAAAAATTACTGACACTCCTGCTGCTGCTCGTGCTTTAGCCAGCGCTGTAATATATACAGCAATAAATCAAAATATAGACCCGTTAAGTGTTTTAGAAGAATTTAAGAAAAAAGAAAAACAAGAACTTAACGGTTATCTACTGGTATTTTTAAATTTAAATCGTTATGGCACGAGTTATCTTGGTGTAACAAATACACCTAACACCAACAAATATATAACAAGAACGTTATTGCCGTGAGTAAACATTCGTAGAATAGCATAAATACTACAAAAGGTATAATGCTATGTTTTTATCCAACAAATACCTCTAAGATAGCAAGAATTGACGCTTGTGAAGATACGAAACCACTCATTGATGACGGGTATATGACCAAATTTGATAAGGTATCGACGAAACAGGCAACCTAAAGATCTTTAGTCCGTGGGCAATTCACTTGACCGATTTAAAAATATAAGGTATGTTGGAATAAACTCAAAATTGAGAGATAGATAAAATGGCAAGTAAATACGCACAAGGCATATATCTAATTAAGAATCCAGAAAAGTATTTAGGTAATAAACGACCGTATTATCGTAGCTCATGGGAAAACTCATTTATGCGTTTTTGCGATAACAATCCTAGTGTTATAGGTTGGGCCAGCGAAGCAGTGCATATTCCTTATCGAAATCCTTTTACAAACAAAAATACCATTTACGTTCCGGATTTCTTAATAGTTTATATTGATAAAGCCGGGCAAAAACATGCCGAATTAATAGAAGTTAAGCCTCGAAAAGAAATTGCAATGGAAAATGCAAAAAGCTATCGTGACCAACTTATGGTAGCACTGAATTATTGTAAATGGGAAGCAGCTAAAGCTTGGGCAAAAATGAATAATATGAATTTTCGAGTAGTCACAGAAAACGAAATCTTTCATAACGGAAAATCTCGATAAATATCGTTATGACTAAACGTTTAGAAGAATTATTCAATTTGCCTACTACCGACTTAAAATCGGAAGAAGATGATACAAGCACTGCCTTAGATTTTATTAAAGAAAATGAAGAAACAATAAAAGAGCTTGATATAGCAATTGATAAAATTGACACCGCACTACCAGCAGTTAAAGATTTAGAAGCTTCCGACAAAGAAATGGACGAGTTGGCCAAATTGGCTCAAGAAAGTTTTGAAGAGTTAATGAGTTTAGGGATGAATGTTGAAGCACGTTATTCGGGTGCTATATTACAAACAGCGGGCACTTTGTTGGGTCATGCAATTGCAGCAAAGCAAGCTAAAATAGATAAAAAATTAAGAATGATTGATTTGCAATTAAAAAAAGCCCGTTTAGATAAAATGGACAAACAGACCAGCGAAAATCTAGTTGAAGGTAAAGGCGTAATTATAGATAGAAATACTTTGCTAGCTGAAATACTGAACAAAAATTCAAATACCAAATAAAATAAAAAATAACTAAATACAACATACAGGGTTTTAAAATGAAATCATTTATTGATTATCTAAATAGCGTAAAAAAAGTCTATGAATTTAGACTTAAATTTGCTAATTGTAATTGTGATGATGAGTTTTTATCATCATTAAAACATGCACTAGCGGCATACGATGTAGAAGAAATCAGTAAACCAAAAAGATTGCCTTGCGACGATTATGCAGAATTTGCAGGAATGGGTGCGTGTGAAGTTGAAATAGTCGATGTAAAATTAAATTATCCTGCTATTCCTGAACAAATTCGACAACTAGTAGTTGCAAAAACGCATTTAGTACCTAAGCAAGTTTATGTGACTACTAAAAGTTTTGACGTGCAAGATGCTGCCGCTGAAGCATATGGTAAAGATGTTAAAGGTGCTCGTTTAGGTGCAGAATTAGAAGAAGTTCCTAGCGGGCAAGAGTATGTTGGACAAAAGAGGGTTGAGAGTTTATTAAAAGAACTTGCAAAAGATCCTAGTTATACTCCAGAATTTGCAAAAACAGAAAAATAAGAGGACAAAAATGGACTTTAAGAAGATTTTAGAAAAACTTAATAGTTTATCAAACAAAAAAGTGTTAAACGAATCTCATGAAGATTTAATTGTCTTAGACGAATCACTTGTAAATCTTCTTAAAGAAGCCGACGCATTAACAGAAACTTGGCAAAGTGCTAGTGCAGCCGGTCGAGCTGCCGATAGAAGCTGGTATCAACAAGTTGCCAGTCAAAACAGTGATAGAGCTGGGTCAGCAAGATATGGTGAGAAGCAGTGGATTTCTGCAAAATCGGGCGAACAAGTAGGCATGACACCTATGCAAATGGTGGAAAAGATTAAAAGTCTTTATGCCGAATATCAAAAAAACCCCGCCCCATTGTATAAAGATACTATAAAAGCATTAGCAGCAAAAGGTAATATTGATCTCAGCAAATTGGGCATTGTTTTTAAAGAAAGCGTTGAAGAAGGCTGGGACGATATGATGAAATCAGTTAAAGACCGCGAAAAAGAGCAAGGAACTGGTAAATTTGATAAAAAACAAATCAGTACCGGCACAGTCTATAGTCGTAAAGCTGAAAAAGATGATTTTGACGCCGACGAAGAAAAAACCGATACTCCAACAAATCGCGGGCGTGGTCGTCCTAAGAAAGTTAGTGAAATGACCGATGCAGAATTTTTCCAAGCGTTAAAAGAAGATTTAGATGAAATCCTTGCCGAAAAAAAGATGACACCTAGCGCTGAAAAAAAGCGCGAAGAAATAGTTAAAGGAATGAAAAGAAATAAAGCAGATCTTGAAAAAAGATATGGCAGCCGTTGGAAAGAAGTAATGTATGCAACTGCTACCAAAAAAGCTTTAGGAGAAAATGCAAAACCTAAACTAAAAGAAACTACCGAAAAAGATTTTCGACATGATTTTAACCATGCAGAATTAAGTGAGCTAAAAAAAGTTGCTAACGGAGAATTAAGTTGGGACGATTTAAGTGACGGCTTACAAGAGCGTGTTTATGAATTTTATTTGCACGAAATGCCCTATGGAATTGCAAAAGCACGAACCGGCGATCCGTATCAATGGTGTAAAAACCGTTTGTGCAATGATTTAGGAATTAAAGAACAAGTAGGATTAAGCCCTGCTCCCACAGGGGCTAATACAACAGTTGTCCCTACCATACCATCCGTTAAGCAAACTTTAAATGCTTCGCTTGGAGAAGTAGAAGAGTTTGAAACTGATAATGTTGACGTTGAAGAATTAAAATCGTTAGAACAACCTATAACCTTAAATGGCGGGGATTATTATTATACAGCAGATTTAGTTAAAGATCCATTAACCTGGACTGCTGATGATGGAAGCACTATTAAACTTAGCAATCTAGAAGAAATTGGCGACTATTTAGATAGTTACAACAAGAAAAATTGGGAAGATTATCTTAAAGGATATAAGTCAGTTGATGATTTAATTGATAGCGATACATTAATTCTTAATCAGCAACAAGAAAGCTTATATGACAATAAAAATATTAAAACGCCTGTTGTGAATGAAAGTGTGAGCCAATTATTAAAACTTGCAGGATTAAGCAAAGAAAATAATACAAAGCAAATGCTAAAAGAATGCGGCTCAATGACTTCGAGTCAAAATACTGGAAGTTTAAACATATCAACAAGTTATGATCCCGGCGCTAATTATAAGAGTGTAAGCGTTAGTGCTAGCGGTACACAAGCCGATGTTTTAATGCAAATTTTAGCTAATGCAGGGTTAGCTCCGATGGGCGGACAACCTAGCCAGTCGGTCGTAGTCGGCACACCAACAGTCGTCACAGATGATGACACAGTTGAAGAAGATTATGCTAACAGCCCAAATCCAAAAATAGGAAGTTTAGAAGCACAATTAGACAGTGGCAATGACATGCATCGTAAGAAGGGCAGTTATTTGCCGGCTGCTGGGGGAGATAACCCAATGGCTTCTCGCAATCCTGCGATTCGCACTGAAAGCCTCGAAGATAAACTTTGGGCAGAATATCAAAAACTAAAAGAAAGCGTTGTTGAACAAAAACAGTATCCTGAAGACAAGAAGAAAGTTGCAGACACACCCAGTGATTTTGGTAAGGATGGCAATGCCAACAAAAAATCTAATAAGAAAAATAAACACGAAAAGCAAACTTTAATGGATCGTAGTTGTGACAAATAATGATGCTATTGCAGATCTGAAAATATTAGCCGGGATCTCTCACAAAGGATCCTGGCAACCTGTTAAATTTGAATCCCAAGGCAGTAATATCAGTTTAACCGGAAACCAAAAAGCACAAATTCAAAAAGATAGAAACATTAAACCAGGTACAGGGGCTTGGTTCCGTCTGTGGTTTTCAAAACCATACCTTACTGGTGAAAAACCTGTATGAGAGCTAAAGAGTTTATTATCGAAGAAAAAAGCGGGCTAAATCATGAGTATGTATCTCGCCCGGTTAGAGCTTTTTTGAAATACCCAAAACTAGACCAATATTATGAGGTCTATCGTTTTGGAATAGCTGTGGCTTCTGAACCCGGACACGAATCCAACGGCGAGATTCTTGGGCCCACTAAAGATAACCCTATCACAGTATGTTATAC
>JANZYY010000231.1 GCA_026419705.1 Fischerella sp. | reverse complement strand
ACTCTATAGAGAACATAAAGCACTTTATGAAATTGATTTTTCTCCTGAAGGATTTGAGTGGATTGATTGCAGCGACAACCGCCATAGCGTGGTGTCGTTTATTCGCACGGACAAAGACCCCAATAATTTTGTCATCGTCGTTTGTAACTTCACACCTCAACCCCATTCCCACTACCGCATCGGCGTACCAGAACCAGGATTTTATACCGAGTTGTTTAATAGTGATGCGCGTCAGTATGGTGGTAGCAATATGGGTAATCTAGGCGGTAAATGGACGGATAATTGGTCAATGCACAACCGTTCCTATTCACTAGATTTATGTTTACCACCCTTGGGAGTGTTGTTTCTGAAGTTGGATAGGAAGAAGACAGCAGAAGTGATGGAATCTTAATCGAGAGGGTGGGCATTGCCCACCCTAAATTTTTTTGATACTAGTCAAATTGTAGGAATGAGAATGCGATCGCTCTTGTTAGTTCTGCCATTCCTTAACAATAGCTATTAAAGTGTTGATGTAGTTAGTGAAGTTACTTTCAGAAATTTTCTCCAAATTCGTCTCCAGAGGCTATCCCGCCATCCTGACCAAGCTGTTTTGTCAAGATATTGAAAGAACAAATATTTTTTAGGGTGTTTACATTCTGCTTTCAATCCTGCACGCCAGGGTTTAGGAGAATTAGTGTAGTGAATAACGCCAGGATTCTGAAGCAGTTCATTGTAAACTTCTTGCGTGAAGGTACTATCTTGCCATGATGAATAGTCATACATTTTTGGCATTACATTCCATTTCGGGTGAAGTTCTCCCCATTTACCTGCAAGCACTGCATTTAGTCCATCCTGATCGTTACGTACATATTCTCTATTTTGTTTGACATATTCGATGACTTTTCTACCTATATCATCAGCTCGCCATTTTGTAAGATTAATTACTAAAAGTCCCGAATTAAAGAATTTATAATCTGGAGATATTCCTATCTCTTTGTAGTTTCTTAAACCTTCAGAAGTCCCTATATATAATTCAACGTCATCCTGAACTGCTAATACATAGTTATCTGCAATGTCAATCTCCCATAATTCTGCTAAATCCCCTGTCACTACCATATCAGTATCTAAGTAAATTGCCTTATCAAATTCTTTGGGTAAAAACTCAGTAACTAGCAGCCGATAATAGCAAGTGACTGTTAGATGTCTAGTTAATACAAGGTTTTCAAATAGTGTGTTATCTGGTTTGATCCAGGAAATACTAACCTGTGCTGGGTTAAGCGATTTTGTTATCTTACGTTTATTAAAGTTGCTAATTCCTCCATCTAAAACAAATAAGGCTACTTTGCGATTGTTTTGAATATTTGCAGCTGCTGAACACACTGTAACAGCAAGTGGCATTGCATAGTTATTATCAGCTGCACAAACAATAACAATTGGTTGAATATCAGATTTAACAGACATAAGCTTCACCCTGATGTATTACTTCAAAAATCTTGTCAGATTTTACTGAATCAGCAAATCTAAAAATTGAGGTTGATCAAATTAAATCGTCCTTGCATTGTGTCGCGTCGCCAAATTTAGTGATGCTATCAAAGTTAACAATCGAAGCGAACTGATGAATATCACCCTGACAAATATAATGGCTTTCTTTTAGCCAGTTTTTAGGGTCTGCAGCTGTATTCATGACATGCAAGGAGGAGATCTTACATATGAGCGAGAGAATTTTATTTTGACAAAATACTAATCTCTAGACACATCTTATTGCTAAATAATAAAAGCTGTTTGAATTAAATGTAAAAACTTTAGAAAAACATTTAATTTTTCATAAAGGTAGATGATGTGATTTCAGTAAATTGACTAAATTGACTACTCTATTGATCGCCCTTACATCTGTTTGGACACTGCGGCGATCTGGTTCATTTTCCCATCGATACATTAGAAATCATTTGTTCTGCATAGAGTTTCGCTAGCAACACGGTAATATTTCGTCGTCCTACCATTACGGAAAGACGGCGACAAGCGTCAAAGTATTCTACATCGGTGAATAAATGTCGCTTGCCACGTTGAGTTAAATAGGCTTCTCTGAAAGATGAGAGGCGATCGCCAGCAACACGCAGGGGTTGGTTTATAGTTTTCGGTACTTAGTCTAGCTTTTCTTCCAGTCGAGAAGTAAAATTAAGGCATTGATTGGAAAATCTGCATTGGCGGAACCAAATTGCTTGCGTGTGGCTTCAGTCATTTCCGATATCCTTCTCCAAGCATTCGGAGGGTTTATACAGTCAGGTAAATTTCCTGGAAAGGGGCGATCGCACTCAATCGCAACAGATCCCCGACTTATTAAAGAAGTCAAGGATTTGAGAGGGCATATATTTTAAGGTTATTTCCCAATCATATTGATAGCTTTCAAAATTGCTTCTGGCTGCGTTTGTGGAATTGCATGGCCTGTTTTTGGTAGAACAAATAGTTGGGAGTGAGGGATATGAGAGTGCAATCGATAGGCGTTAACTTTCGGAGAGATAAAATTATCAGCATCACCAATAACTATTACAACAGGGATTTTAATTTCGCCATAATGTTTTTTCATAGTATTTAATGTTGATTGCAAACTACTATTGTCTTGCAGCATGGCTTGAATTTGAATCGGTCTTGCCCACAGTGCCTGTGCTGCTTTAGCATACTCCCTTGGTAAGGGTGCTGGTGAAAAGGCTTCACGCAGACGTTTGCGGAAAATACGTCCGATCGAGATGGGAGGTAGAAATTTGAGAAACATTCCTAGTAGTGGGAACTGTGCAAGTCTGGCTAGTGGCAAAAGTGTCCGATTAACTTTGTAGGCTATGGCAGAAATAAGCACAATCCCAGAGATCTCATCGGGATAGCGCAACGCATAGGCTAACACGAGCGCACTACTCCAACAATGTCCAACTAATATCGGTTTCTCAACACCGAGTTTTTGCAACGCACTGCGTAGCAGTTGAGCTTGCACCAACGGCGTTGCTTGTTGATTGGGGCGAGTGCTATAACCGTGTCCGGGACGATCAAAAGCATAGGTACAATATTCTCGAGCAATGCAATCGAATGTTTCAGGTAAATAATCTTGCAAAAAGCCAGGGTTATCATGCAGTAAGATTACGGCTTTCCCAGAACCTTTGCAAATATAGTGCAACTTCACTCCAGCGATTTTGACAAAGTTTCCTTGAGGGGGAAATTCAGTTTCAGCCCGTCGAATTGCTTGATTCGTGTACCAATCGTAAGCGATCGCTACTGCAATGAAAGTCCCCAAAACAATTACTGCAAGAATCAGCCAGAGCATTTATTTACCTTTACAATTTTTCTGCTTCAGGCTATAGTCTACATCCTTAATACTTACATCTTAATGGGATGCAATTTCAGAATTATGCACTTTCATAACATTTACAAGTAGGATGAAGATATCGGTCTAAAATTTGATTACTTGTAAAAAAAGTCGTTGATCGGTTGAGCGAGCAAGGTTGCGTCGTGTTCGTGACTATCTGAACAATAGCCCCAAAGTCAGAGATGGCCGTCTCTGCGACAATTAGTGTTGTATGGTGATTGGGGTTGATATGAAAGCTGGTTGCTTAACGATTAAAGAACTCACCGAAGCAGTCGGGGACGGGATTACACCGCGGATGGTACGACATTACCATCAATTAGGATTACTACCCCAACCAATGCGATCGCGCAGCAACTATCGTCTTTACACTGAAAAAGATGTGATTCGATTGCAACGCATTGTCGCGCTAAAGCAGCAAGGCTTCCAGCTTAACCATATTCGCCAAATTCTGGAAGTTGAACCAGAAATAGATACAACTGCTAGTTTGATGACGCAACTTCAGCAGCAATACCAGACTGTAATGCAGCAAATCTCGCAATTGCGGCAAACTGCATCTGCATTAGAAGGTTTACTAGGACGCGATCGCGATTGTCAAATCATGCAAGCTGAAGTGCTAGCCCAACTCAAGTTAATAGAAGTAGAAACCAAGGCTGGACTGGGGGAGTTGGAAAAACTCTGGAGTGGTTTGGATGCTCAAATTCACGCTCATCCGGAAGATTTTCACGAATCGCTACAATGTTTGCTACCCGATCTGTCGAAGCACTCTGCAATTGAACGAGACTTGATTTCTCAATTAGTATTAGCTTGTGGAGATGTAAGTTTAGCATCGTTTGTCAAGTTTAGTCCAGAGGCGATCGCCAATAGTCGTCAAGCCCTACAATCAGGATGTCAGGTGATTGCAGATATTCCCACAGTTGCATCTGCTTTAGATCAAACACGATTAGCTCACTTAGGATGTCACCTAGAAACTTTAATTGACGATCCCCACATTACCACTCCCGCAGAAGCAGAACAGGCCTTTTGGCAAGATCGGCAATGGCAAGAAAGATTACAGAAAGTCACAAAAGATTGCATTTTCGTAGTTGGTTATGCACCTTCGGTACTACTATCGATTTGCAAAGCGATCGAACAACAGTGCATTCAACCTGCGCTTGTAATTGGTATGCCCATTGGCTTTAGCCATGCTCCCGCTGCCAAGCGACAACTCATGCAAAAAAACGTTGCTTGGATTGTCATACAAGGAACTTTGGGAGGTGGTTTGTTAGCAGCTACTACCTTAAATGTCTTAGTTGCATCAGTAATTGAAAAACCTGATTGTCATTGTTATCTCCAGTAGAAAGACAGCAGTCGCGACAACGGTCTTAACCCGTGTAACATTAAAAAATAATTTAATTTTGTTACGATTTATTTTGCATGTTAAACAAGTGAATAATACATTTAATATCTTAATTTTTAGTGAAAATTTAGATAAATTGCTTGATTTACACCCTGAACAGAAACCAACCTCAGTAGATCAACTCTAGAAATTTATATATAAATTATGGTTATCTTCTGAAGATAAGGATTGAAATATATTTAATCATGTCAATACCTACTTCTCAAATCATTTCGTTAAAATTGTTGCTTAACTTCTGAAAAAAATAGGGTCAAAATAGCTAAAAAAATTATAAAAATTGTAATATTAAATACTTAAACAACACCAAATGAGATTTACGCGAGCCAAACAAGCTAAAATTTGTGTAAGTATAAATAAACACAGTTGCTTGCCCCAACTTAAGAAAAAGATAACACAGATGTATAATTAGCGCGTTTTCTCCGGGAAACAAATAGCGAACGGGACGGATTTATTTTCTGTTTACTCTACCCAAATTCCTCTAGCTTAATAAGAGGGCATATGTGGCAAAAAGAAAAAAAAGATAATTCTGTAGTCGGTCTGGCATTATTGCTGACATTAGCAACAACACCAATGACAGCCACTCTTGTGGAGTCAGACTTGGCACTGGCGCAATCTACCGATGTTCCAACTTTTCCACTACCGCAAACAGTGTCGAGTGGCACTATTGTGCGAATCGATGGTTCGAGTACCATGAGTACGATCAACCAAACCCTGAAACAGCGATTCGAGCAACAGTTCTCCGGTACTAGAGTGGAAGTTGCTGCTAACGGTCAATATACAGCGCTGCAAGCCTTGCAAGAAGGAAGAATTGACATAGCAGCAATTGGTCGCGGTCTGACGCCGGAGGAAAAAGCACAAGGCTTGGAACAAGTCCGTTTGCGGCGAGAAAAGATTGCAATTATAGTTAGTGCAGATAATCCCTTCAAGGGAAACTTGACTAATCGGCAATTCGCGAGGATTTTCCGGGGCGAAATTACAGATTGGTCGCAAGTAGGGGGAACTGCGGGTAAGATTCGGGTGATCGATCGCCCGCCAACCAGCGACATTCGAGATTCTTTTCGCAGCTACCCGGCCTTCGAGAACGTCAAGTTTGCCACAGGCTCAACTGCTACCCAACTGATTGAGGACAGTACCGCCGAAGTTGTCAAACAGTTAGGTAAGGATGGTATTGGCTACGTTTTAGCCAGTCAGATATCGAAACTTGAAGGTGTGCGAGTTCTCAAAATACATCAAACCTTGCCAGACAATCCCAAGTATCCTTTTTCCCAGCCTTTAGTATACGTTTACAAGAAAAATCCCAGTCCGGCGGTGGCTAGTTTTCTGGGCTTTGCTACTAACCCACCCGGACAGCAGGCTATAGAAGAAGCAAGAACTGCTGAGGCGGAAGCGATCGCAGCTGCGGTGAAGGGGGAAGAATCGCAGACGGTGACAGATAGCAATGCTACTACCTCACCCAATGTTGGTGTCTCACCATTTTTGTCAGCCAGCCAAGCAAATACTTCTTCAGATAACTCCAGCTTGGCAGCTCCTGCTAGTAACAATCAAACCGCCCAATCCCAAAAAGTTGGGTGGTTGGTGTTTTTCTTTGCCATTTTGGCTGCATGTGGCTCATTATTATGGCTATTGCAAAGAAAACGCCCACCTCAAAAAGGGGAAACAAAGACAGCACCAGAATCAAAGCCGACTATTCCATCACCAGAAACAGCATCACAGCAAATTTCTAATTTCAGTGCAACCACCGAGACATCTAATCTGACACCAGAACCAGATTTAAATAACACCCTACCTGGCCAGAATTTAGCAGCAAATCTCACTCCCACCGTTGCTGCTAGCATAGGAAACAGCGCTGCTGCCTTAGCAACGGAAAGTACACTAGTATCAAAATGGTCAGAAAAAAACCCGGAAACCTTAGCAACAGACGAAACCAAAAACGTACAACCAGCAGTATCTGAACTACATTCTCCATCTCAAGCGCGATCGCTATTTGATGATGCGAATGGAGTAGATTTGGAAGCACCGGTGACAGTAGTCAAAACTTCATATCCTCCACTGTCAGAAGTTCATCAAGCTTCATCTAACGTGCAACTAGGAGTGCAAGAAAATACCCAAATCACAGGTGATCGGCTGTCTGACAAAAATTCAGCAACACCATTGAGTGATGTTGTCCAGATGAAAGCACCGACAGATGAGATCGCAACTGATGATGATTTACTAACTATAGATTTTTGGGCAGATATAACCCAAGAACAAACACCAACATTACAACAATCAAATACTCCTCAAATAGCATCCAAACCAGAAGATTCCTTGAGAGAAGAGACGACTGAGATTCCGGAAAAATCCAGTGTTTCGGCGGGTGAACCTGATGCAGAAATACCAGTGGCTGATTTCATTGCGTTTGCTTCTGAACAACAAGACGCAACCGAAATTTCACCACCACGGGGGCGATCGATTCATGAGGAAGATACTATTTTCCAACCGCCAAATGTGGAATTACCGCCGGTAGCACAAGTCGATGATTCCAGTCCCGCACCACAGGACGCAACCGAAATTTCGCCACCATCAATCTCTGAAATAGATACAGCTCCTCAACTACCTGATTTGGAACTCCTAACAGTAGCTGAAGTTAACGATTTTGCTTCCGACGAACAACAAGACACGACTGGAATTTCGCCACCACAAACACCACCTATTCTTGAAACAGATATAGTTTCCGAACAGTCACCTATTGTTTCTGAAGAGGCTTTGGATTTGGAAGCACCGGTAACAGTTGTCAATACTTCATATCCTCCCCTACCGGATGTTTGGGAAGATACAACTACAGAGCCAGCACCAACAGCACAACAGCACGATATCCCATCTGTTATATATGATGTGGCAACTGCTCCAGAACTACCCGAAATTCCCGAAGATTTATTGGAGATGGTAGCAGATGCAGCAGAACCAACTGTTAATATTACAGAAGCAAATCATACTGCAACCATCTCTCATTCCTCAGAACAGCTAACTTCACCAGCAGACTCAGTCACAATTGAGTCATGCGCCGAAACTTGTGGCATAGCGGAAAATCATAAGTCAAATCATTTGCAGACTAATAATAATGTAGACGAAACTGCATCCATAGAGTCCACAGCAGCGGTTGAATCAAAA
>JANZYY010000230.1 GCA_026419705.1 Fischerella sp. | reverse complement strand
TCAATGGTTAACAGTTGATGGGTGCTGGTTGTTGTACCAGACTTGCCATGGCACATCTGTACATTGGTTAGTGGTTATTCTCCCACTCTGCTTCTACTCCTCACCAAGTCTAGTCCTGAGGATAAACTCTGCTATTGCTAAATCCTGTGGAGTCGTCACTTTCAAATTAGTTTCCTCCCCTTCAACAATTTGGACTTGGTAGCCACACTTTTCAAATAAAGCAGCATCGTCAGTCACTTCCCAACCCTGGCGCATACCTTCAGCATGACACTGTTTTAGGAGTTTAACATCAAAACCTTGAGGAGTTTGTGCGGCCCAGAGTTGGCGTCGCTCGGGTGTACTTTGAATTATGCCATGCTCATCTACGACTTTGATAGTATCTTTTACAGGCACAGCAGCGATCAAACCCTGGCATTTGCGAACTGCTTGGGCACATCTATCCAGCAAATCAGGCGTGGCCAGGCATCTAGCTCCGTCGTGAATCAATACTTGCTCAGCAGTAACTGGTAGTGCTTGCAAGCCATTGTAAACGGATTCTTGGCGGGTAGAGCCACCTTTAATGAATTCTACGGGTTTACTTAGTTGCAAATCAGCGACGATATCCTGGAATTCTTGCCTGTCAATGGGTTGGGAAATAATTCCAATCCAACTAATGTAGCGTGACGCTTGTGCAGCTAACAGCGTCCACCCAATAATTGGTCGCGATCGCACCTCAAGAAGGAGTTTATTGCGGTTACCCCCCATTCTTCTTCCCGATCCGGCAGCTGGAATTAGTAAATACACAAAGTTCCTCTATCTTTAAACTAGGGGTTATAGGCTAGGTAATAAAGGTAAAAGTTAATTTGATTTTCGACTTTTGACTTTCTTAGTCCATATCTTCCCCTAAAATAGGGAGCGAGTAAGCGTAAATTAATATTATGCGAGTAGTAGCCCTTGTCCCTGGCGGAATAGGCAACCAAATTTTATTCTTTCCGACATTAGATGACCTGAAGCGCAATTATCCCAACGCTCAGATAGATGTTATTATCGAACCCCGGTCAAAGGCTGCTTACCGGGTAAGCAAGTCAGTCAATGAAGTACTGACATTTGATTACAAAGACCGTAACAGTTTGGCTGATTGGGCAAATTTAGTAGGCATGATTCGCGATCGCGAGTATGATGTCGCTATTGCTTCAGGACAAAGCAGGTTAATAGGTCTTTTGCTGTGGTTAACTGGAATTCCCACGCGTATTGGGTACAAAGGTAAAGGCGCAGCTTTTCTCACCCATCGCGTTCCCCTCAAGCAAGGGCAATATGCTGCTTGCATGTACCATGACCTACTACAAGGGTTGGGCATAAAATCCCCTTGTCCAGAATTAGCCGTCAATGTACCAAAATCTGATATTGACTGGTCAGATAAAGAACAACTACGGCTAGGAATCAAACAAACCGGTTACATTTTGATTTACACCGGTGCAGGGGATATATCTCAGGATGAAGACTTGGCGCAAATTTACCCTGTTGAGAATTGGCAGCAAATCATTCAAGATTGCCAGCATAAACAGCCAGACATGCCCATAGTAGTAATTCAACAGCCAAACCAACAAGAGTTTGTACGTAAACTCACACTTTCTCATCCTGAGATCAAAGTCAGCTCTCCAGATGATATTGGCAAATTAGCAGCAATGATTGCTGGAGCAAATTTGCTACTTTGTACCGCCGATAGCCCAGCAATGCATCTTGCCGTTGCTGTACAAACTTATACCATTGCCTTATTTGGCTCGGCAGAACCAGCGAAATTATTGCCCAAGAGCGACAAATATCTTGCCATCAAATCTCCCACAGGCAAAATAGCGGATATTTCACCGAACACTGTTTTGGAGAAAATCTGGGGTGGCTAGTGCTGCTGTAGCTATTCCTGTGATGCTGTATTTAGACTAGCACTTTTCCTAAATGGCGATCGCCACAGCCAATTCGTTGATGCTAGCTAGCTTAACTGAGTAAAATACATAACTTAGCGAAGCCGTGCACCAGCTCGATAATGAAGTCATTGTTAGCTATCTGGCTTACAAAACATCTGAAACCACTCAGATTTATGACCCAGATAGTTTTTAATGTTGTTATATTTCATACTTAGTATGAAGGTGCGCTTGTGATACGAAGTTCGTAGTGAGAGCTTTAGCTCTCTTGAACAGTTACTCTCAGGGCTAAAGCTCTTACTATAAACAGAGCATACTTTTATACCTTTATCCCGCTCTCACAGTCAGTACAGCAAGCCCTAAATGTAAATTCAATCATCTCCAAATCAGGCACCATAGCGAATAAAACTCGGAAAAACCCTGCATTCCTCCGCACCGACGCCGCGCTCCTCTATGTTAAAAACACTACTATTTTTACACGATTTTTCTAAGTATCAAAAATAACGGTATAAAAGTTTGCTAAGTAACCGATTTTTTTTACACAACCTGATATCTTGGAAAAATTACGGGGAAATCTAATACTTAGAAATCACCAGATGACGTGCATCTACAGCAGCCCGTACAAATAAGTCTAGGGATTGCTGAAAACTTCCAATTGTGAAAATTGAGTAACAATAATGACTGAGTAAGTTTTCTACTCCTAACAATTACAACCCCATACGCTCCCCGTACTTAATAGCAGCATTAAGTGAAATTACTAGCTACAGAGAAAAAGCTTTTAGCTAACAGCTATTAGCTACCTATTTGCTGTCTACATAGCTAAATTAGAGAGTGTGAGATATTTTAACGAAATGGATTCACCATAAATAAAAATTTACGGTAGAACAAATAATAGTCCCTATTTGTTTTACTCGAGCAAAATTCCTGACTTTCCGAGCAGTGGTAGTTGCCAAAATTACCTGGTGTGATTAATTTATGGGTGGATCTATCGCGCCATCTTTATGTGTTCCTTTACTTTTACTTTTAACTTGTTTTTAAGCAAAAGCATCCACCAAGAATATGACGAAATCATAGAAAGGGAAAACAAATGGCGATCCAATTACATAACTTCTTTAGCAGTGGCAAACGTTACATTCAAGTAGAAAGTCAGCCGCATCATATCACAGGCATTTTGAGAGAAATAGTCCATTGCTGCAATAATATGCATGAATTTACTTTTATGCATGCAGAAAATGTATATTTTGAATGTCCAGAAGATGGAACTATAACTTTTTACCAAGCAATTGGTAATGATATAGCTAATTCAGCACTCTGGACTTATGTCGTGTACGAATGTCCAGAAAACGAAGAAAAGGTATTTCCAGATCCATGTATTGATACAAGTGCAAATTATTTGCAGGAAATCTTATCAGGGAATAAATTAGTTGTAATCGCCGCTGGAATTTATGATTATCTCAAATATTTATATTATGAAAGTGAATATTTAGATGTTTATCTTCCACACGATTGGGATACCCCAGAAGGAAGAGAAATAGTAAATTTAATTTTAGAAGAATTTAAGGCTTTGAAATGCTCATCTCTATTTACAGAAGATACAGGCAAGCAATATATAAAGGCTATTATAGACAAATTTATTCAAGCTGGAAGAGAAGTATTGGACAATGGTGGCACATTAAAAGATTTCGAACTACTCCAGTACGAAGTACTGAAAAATATCGGCATTCATGAAATCGTAAACTTAATTATTGAACATAACGATTATCGACTTTGGCAATCAGCATTACCTAGTAAGTCTAAAGCTATTGAGTATGCCTTTAATGCAGCTTTAGAACTCATATGTAGAATTTAGTAATTAGTCAATGATTAGTTAGTAGTTGACAGTTGGTAGTTGTACAAAACAACAAACAACTATTCAAATGACTAATGACAAATAACTCATAACTAAAACATCTCAAAAAAAGCATCATCTAATTCATAGCCTAGCATTTGAGCCAACGATTGCAGACGTGATTGACTAGGTATACCCTGTTGTTTGAGCCAGTCATTCAGAATAAAAATTTTATGCATCAAAAAGATTTCCAAAGCTTCGGGATTGTACTGAATACCTTGTTTGGAACTAAACTGATGGGGTACAAGCATGGCAGTGTAACGAGCTAATTCACCAGCTTTCCAGTCTAATAAAAATGGTAACCAAGGATAGCGAGCATCAAGGCGAACAAACCACAGCCGTACTTCGGGAATTTCAGGGAGTTCTCGCGGATCGCCAGGTTCCAGGGAATAGTCGATTTCAAAACGCAACTGCTGTTCATGGGATGCGATCGCCCCTTGTTGTAGCAATCGCTCAATGACTGTTGCTGCAGGGGAAAGATCCAAGGCGTTGATAGAGTCAGAATTGAGAGCGATCGTGATTGTCATGACTCAAACAGAAGTTGGGTAAACAGGAAACAAATGCAAATTGCCTTTGCAACAGGTCTAATCATAGAGTAACCTTGACAATTCAGACTACCAGCTTTCAAAGACACGAGAAAGATTAATTTTTATGCTTGGGTGGTTTGTAATCTGTGACTGACTATTAAACTATCAACCGCTAACCAATTTACAGACGCACCATGGCACTTCTGGTACAATCAACCACCAACTACCAACAAACAACAAACACCTTTACTGCAACTTCAGATAGATGTAAAATTACCTATAACAAAAAGAAGGGGAGTAGCTGCTGGCAAAAAAATTCCAGCCAGTACATCTGAATCAACATACTGGCGACGAGCCTGGTTCAGGTGACAATTAAGCAGTAGCTGATTGGAAGCGAGACCTTCACTGAGTTCACGCAAACAAGAAAGTGTGAAGCTCAGTGAGGTCTCGTCACTCTCATTGAGCTTCACGGACAGGTAAACAATTCGTCAGGAGCTTGAGAGAGTGTTAACAGCTTTTACCGCAGGTTTATTACTAATTACATTTTCTGAATTAGGTGATAAAACTTTCTTCATCGCTGTAATTCTGTCGATGAAACACTCGCGGCGACTAGTATTCGCAGGTGTAATCGCCGCTTTAGCAGCAATGACAATACTTTCTGTAGTAGTAGGGCAGGCAGTATCTCTACTACCCAAACGTTACATTTATTATGCCGAGATAGTTTTGTTTATTGCCTTTGGTTTAAAACTGTTGTATGAAGGCATAAAAATGTCACCTACTTCTGCTTGCAATACAGAAGCTGTGGAAGAGGCAAAAGATGCTGTAGACAAAGCAGAAAAACAACTGGCAAAGCAAAAAAACTTTGGAGCGATTGCCTTAGAAGCCTTTGTACTGACATTCATGGCCGAGTGGGGCGATCGCACGCAACTTGCCACTATTGCTTTAGCCGCTCGGAATAATCCAGTTGGAGTAACCACAGGTGCAATTTTGGGACACAGCATTTGTGCAGCGATCGCCGTGATCGGCGGCAGAATGTTAGGAGGAAAAATTTCCGAAAAAACACTCACCTTGATTGGCGGATTCCTGTTTATCTTATTTGGTATTATTGCCGCCATAGAGGGAGCCTAAATTTTGGGCATTGGGGATTGGGAATCGGGATTTAACGATTATCTTTGCCCTATGCTCCAACCCCCTTGCCCTTTCTTTGCCCCTCTTTTTAGGGTGCTGGCGTAGAAGGAGCAGACTCAGCTGCCCTTTTATTAATTTCATCTTTATACTGAGATGGTGCCAAGGCCGCTGCTTTGTCAAATAAAGGTTTAGCCTCATTCCCTTTTCCCTGCTCTTTTAATACCATCGCCTGTGCTAAAATGGGGCGAAAATCATTGGGAGCGCTTTTTGCTGCCTGTTCGTATGCGTTTAAAGCTTGCGGGTAAAGTTTTTGGGAGGTGTAAACATTGCCCAACATCACCTGCACAGCAGTGGTATCCACGCTACCAGGTTCAATTTTATTTGCCTGACCTGCCTTAGCAAGGGTATCTTGTAACAAGCCAATAGCTGCTTCCGGACGATTTTGATCTAACAACAGAGCCACCATTCCCTGTAAAGCGTCCAGATTACCTGGTTTAGTCTCCAGTACAGAGCGATAAGTCTGAGCAGCGCCTTCCTTGTCGCCTGTTTGTTGCTTTGCTTGTGCCAGCAGCACAGCATATTTAGTTTGTTCTGGATTGAGCTTGGCTAACTTTTCTAGAGGTTCTATTACCCCTTGAATATTACCTACGCCTAACCTCAACAATTGCAAACGAGCCTCCAACAATCCTCGCAGCGCAGTTTGATTTTCTGGCTCTCGCTGCAAAACTTGTTCGTAACCCCTAGCTGCATCTTCCAGTTTTGATTTTTGATCTGAGGAAGAGGAATTTCCTCTGCCGCTAGCGGAGTTTATGCTGGACTGTTGCGCATCATTAAATGCGGCTATGATGGGAACCATAGACACCCCAACAAAAGCCACTACTGCCAGCACTAACACTACTTTGACTAACCAACGATTACGCGGCACAGACACAAAACCGTCCTTAACTCTAATGACATTATCGTTTACAGAAATCGAGAAATTTAAAAACTTGAAAAATTTTGCGGAATACCGCGCTGAAATTGTGAACTTTATAACAAATAGCCATATCAATGCCGCCAAAGCAAGAGATGACTTGAGGAGGAACCGCTTAAATTGTAGCTATGCTATGCTTCCGAAACTAGAGCAAAGGCGCTAAATTACACATTTAGTGTGTATGCGAAAAATCGCGTCATTCAGTATCATAACAAGGCAAACTAGAGTGGTTGTTTTGTAAAGTAAATATACTTTCATCTCAGCTGCACAAATGCTCTTGAGAGCTGCCTTTGTAAAATCCCACAATTGGGATGTGTCTCCGCCGCAAGGAGTTTTTATGAATTCCGACCTGATGCCGTCCCCTGAATCGTCAAACTCAACAACTTCTCATGAAGCTCAAACTACTAGTCAAGAAGCAATTACTCAAGTTGCTCCAGCCACAGTCGAACCATCTCAAAGCGAAAACTTGACTTTAGCACCAAGTAAGACTGTTGGTGATGGGAGCTTAATGAATCGACAACAACCGATACCACCTCCCAGCGAACCAATGCAGTACCGAGCGATTGGCTTGGTTCGAGGTCGCTATATTGCCAGCAGCGAGCAATTTACTCAAGGTGTAATGCTAACCGCAGATGACACAAAACTTGACGCTGTGCTTCTGGGTCGAATCATGAGTTTAGTAAAAAACCACCTCGACCTGGAACAAGAGCATTTGTGGGTTGTTTATCCGCGCACGCGACAAGAAAACGACAAACTGCACCTGCAAATTGTAGGGGTTTGGGAGCCAGAAAAATTGGCTAAAACTCCCATGAATCAACAGCAGCAAGATTTAGCCTCAACCGAGCAGCAGTCTGTTGATAAAAGCGTATCGGAGGAACGCGAAAAGACCACACCTACTGGCATTGTACCGTCATCAGAAATTCCAGATGGTGGTTTTTCTGTACGTGGCGAAATAGTTTACCAATCATATGACACGGAGAACTTAGTAATTAAAATCAAACAATCTCCCCGCAAAAAAAATGAAAAACCCAAGTATTTCAAATTGAAACTCAAGGGTAGGCTTGATACCAGAGCAGTAGGAAAATTTTGGGACTTGCAAGTCAAGCGGCAAGGTGAATCCTTAGTTGTAGAACAAGCCGAAGCGATCGCGGAATTGCCCAAAAAACGCGGCGGTAGAAAATCACAACCAAGACGAGGGGGACACCGTTCTGGTAGCAAGAAACCATACCCCCCCAGACGCAGTGGAGAAGCTCCATCACGCCCAAACAAAAAAATTGGCGATTCTTCCTCAGCTGCACCACGACCTACACCCAAAGGTTCCCACACTCCTCCTAAGCCAGTGAAGCGACCAAAACCACCGCAGCAGTAGGATTGGGTACTGGGTACTAGGTACTGGGTATTGGGAAAATTTCCCAGTCCCCAGTCACCAGTCCCTAGTCCCCAGACTCAGAACTCCGTCCAGCGGTCTTGGGG
>JANZYY010000229.1 GCA_026419705.1 Fischerella sp. | reverse complement strand
TGTGTATAAGAGACAGAAATACATCATCAATTCCTGTAAATGTCTGGGGATTAACTACCTCTGAACGACCGACGTTTTGGTTTTATATTCCCTACACTAACGTCAGTGGTGAATTTGTCTTACAAGATAAACAAGAGAACGATATATATAGAAATACGATCGCCCTAGGAGCAAAACCAGGTGTGATCGGTGTTTCTCTTCCATCTACCGTCACCTTACAAGAGGGTAAAACATATCGCTGGTTCTTTAAAGTAAATTGCGATCGCCAAAAGACAGCAGCTGTACCTGTCTATGTAGAAGGAGATATTCAAAGAATCAGTCTGCATCCCAGAATAGAACAGCAGTTAGCAGCAGCAACAAATCCCCGCCAAAAGATCGCAATTTATGCTGCTAATGGTATTTGGTTCGATGCTTTAACCATGCTGGCACAACAGCGCCTTGCTTATCCCGATGATGCATCTGTTGTATCTGATTGGCAAATGTTACTGCGGTCGGTCAGATTAGAGGATGTTGCTACGTCTCCTCTGGTTAAATGAAAAAGATAATATGTGTTTTGGAATATAAAAATATTGATTAGAAGTTAATTTTAATGCTTTAATGCAAATCCGCATCCCAAACACCAATATAAATTTGATCTTTTTCGTTGCGTTGAATCACACCTTTGACTCCACCAACGCGAAATGAGTATTCGTTAGCTTGACGCTGATATACTCTTTGCAGTCCTTGGTGAATTTCATCCGAAGCATTACCTCCTAGCATTCCCTGCAATGTCGATCGCATCACCTCAGGCGAGACAGACTGAGCAAAGGATACTTCTGTTTGCCGCAACACTCCTGATTTTCTGTCAAATAAATAACCAAGGTCAACACGATTCGGTTCCAATCGGTAAAGATAAGCGCGGGTGTTCCATAAACCTCTAGAAACCTTAGTAGGTTTGCCCAATGATGCTTTCACAGCATTTTCAGAAGTACCTGTGGGAAATCCAGGAACACTGCGACTAATGGTGTTAGTTGCAACTTTTGGTCGTTCTTCCTGCTGTGGAGGTGGAGAGGATGCAGGAGGAACAGGAGTTTCTGGAGGTTGCGTCTGTTCTGGTGTGGGGACTACTGACGGCTGAAAGTCTTCTGGCGGTGCTTCTGCTGGTTCAAATGTTGATGGCTGTTGCGGTTCTGGTGTAGATGCAACTGGTGGTGGAGAAGAAACAGAAGTTTTTGGCTGCGGTTGTGGTGCAGCTGGTGCAGCAGGCGTGTTGGTGGGTTCAGTAGTAGGACTAACAGATGGTGATGTAGGAGTTGGATTTGCTGCGGTAGGTTCTTGTGTAGTTTCCGGTACAGGCAATGTAGTAATAGTTGCTTCTGGTTGGGGCTGACGAATCATATTAGCGATTGCCATCCCACCAATTAAACCACCCACAACCAAACCACCAAAAATCAAAGCCGGTTTTTGCCAATTTCCAGAAGCGGAAGGCGCAGGAATGAAAGCAGACTTTTGCCAAGAAGATAAAGGCTGAGTTGGCTGACTTTGTGCAGCACCAGGAGAGAGGGCAATTGTGGATTGACTTGTCGAATATGATGGTGTCGGGGAAATAGTGCTAATAGATTGCAAGGCATGTAACATTTTGCTAGCAGTAGAATAGCGATCGCTAGCTTGGGGTTTAATTGCTTGATTAAGTACCGTTATTAACTGTGGCGATACCCCACCAGCAAGATGCTGCCAAAGTATTTCCCCAGTTTGTGGGTTAATTTGTAACTCGTGTGGCGGCTGGCCAGTCAGTAAATAAATTGCTGTCAAGCCCAAACTGTAAATATCAGTAGCATAAACTGGGCGTCCTGCGGCTTGCTCGCTAGGCATATAACCTGGTGTACCAATCACTAATGATTGAGTCGGGTAGCCTGGGTAAGCTACTATAGAACGTACTGTTTCTTTAACCGCACCAAAATCAATTAAAACAGGCTTGCGATCGGTTGCACGAAGAATGATGTTATCAGGCTTGATATCTCGATGGATAATACCTTTACTGTGGACATAATCCAAGACTGACAGAAGACTCAATAAAATTTCCTTGACGGTATTTTCGTCGAGTGGTCCTTGAGCTTCAACAATCTTGGTCAGAGTGTGACCTTGAATCCATTCTTGGACAAGGTAAAACTGTCCATATTCAGAAAAGTAGGCGTAGAGTTTGGGAATTTGGTCACTACTTTCGCCCAGCAATTCCAAAATAGCTGCTTCCCGTTCAAACCGCTGTTGAATCATTTTGTAGGTTTGCGGGTCATTTGTCACTGGTTTGAGTTGCTTAATTACACAGCGACGACGAGAGGGCATGTGGGTATCTTCTGCTAAAAAAGTTTCGCCAAACCCACCAGCACCAAGTACCTGAATAACTTGATAACGATTGTTTAACTGTGTTATTGTCATGCCCAATTGCAAGCGAGCGTTGTTTACCAATTTATATCAAAACAACATACGCGTTTCAGACCAAATATATCCCATATATCCCATAAAACAGGCGATCGCATCGACAATTAGCAAGATTTGCCAAAAAATACCAGCACAGCAAAATTATAGACATAGTTTTTCCGCTGTGCTTTTGCCGTGCATTATTGCTACACCATTTGCTTTAGCTGTAACTGTTTCAACTCACTAGGGGCAAATGCACCATTCTCTGTAATGATTGCCGTCACTAATTCTGCTGGGGTGACATCAAAAGCAGGATTGTAAAATTCCACACCTGCTGGCGTGAGGATGGTTTCGCCAACTTGATATATTTCTGCTGGGTGACGTTCCTCAATCGGAATTTGACTGCCATCAGATAAGGAAAAGTCAATGGTCGAAAGGGGCGCAGCTACAAAGAAAGGGATATTATGCGCTTTAGATGCAAGTGCTAAATTATACGTACCAATTTTATTAGCCGTATCCCCGTTGGCAGCAATTCGATCGGCACCTACGACCACAGCATCAATCATACCTTGCTTCATGCAGTGGGCAGCCATACTGTCAGTAATCACAGTCACTGGAATGCCTTCTTGGACACATTCCCAGGCCGTAAGTTTTGCGCCTTGCAACCGAGGACGGGTTTCGTCGGCAAATACCCGTGCCAACCGTCCCTCTCGCCAAGCGGAACGCACCACACCCAAAGCTGTACCATAGCCTGCAGTTGCTAATGCCCCAGCGTTGCAGTGAGTTAGTAGAGTCAGTTGTTCTGGACGAGCAGGCAAAACTTTTAAGCCATGATCGCCGATTGCCTGACAAGTTTGTAAATCCTCTGCATTGATAGTCTGGGCAGTTTGAAACAGAGCTTTTTTGATTTCACCTACACTGCCAAGCGTTTCATATGCTACCTTGAGCATTCGAGATATCGCCCAAAATAAATTCACTGCTGTTGGACGAGTGCAACGCAACATATCCGCTACATTTTCCAAGTGATTTAAAAATTCATCGCGGTTGTCTGTCTGAATTTCCCTTGCCCCAAGATACATTCCATAAGCAGCAGCAACACCAATAGCAGGCGCACCCCTAACAATCATAGTTTTGATTGCGATCGCCATATCTTCACTGCGACTAATTTCCACAAATGCGTACTCACTCGGCAGACGGGTTTGGTCAATGAGTGAAACCGAATCATTGTGCCAAATAATAGGATAGACTTGGTTAGTTTGGGAAAACATGTTCTTTTTAGAGTAATGGGAACCACCAAGACACAAAGTCAGAGAAAGGGGAAAAAGGAAAAGGTGAAAGGAGAAAGGATGAATAAAATCCCTTTACCCTTTAACCTTTCACGCCAGTCGCTAAAACGGAGGGAACCTCCGCAACGCGCTGGCTCCCCTTTACCCTTTATTTGTGTCTTTGTGGTTAATTGTATTAGACTACTGCCGATCTTTGCTGACTAAAGAAAGCCTGCAAAACCCTTTCAGCAATCTGCGGACTTGTTAAGCCTAATTCTGCTTTGGATTCATCTGGTTGTGCATGTTCCACTAACACGTCTGGCACACCAATGCGTTTAATTGGAACTACAATATCGGCATCTAGCAATGCTTCTGCCACTGCAGAACCAAAACCGCCCATGACACAGCCTTCTTCCAATGTCACCACGCGTCTAATTGTCCGTGCTAATGGGAAGATCAGTTCTGTATCCAAAGGCTTGGCAAAACGAGCATTAATCACAGTCGCTTCTATACCGTGTTCGCTGAGAATTTCTGCCGCTTGCATGGCTGAATGCACCATGGTACCGTAGCCTAACATTAGCACGTCATCACCGTGGCGGAGAATTTCGGCTTTGCCAATTTCCAGGGGTTCCCAACCTTCTTCCATTAAGGGGACACCGTAGCCGTTACCACGGGGAAAACGCATAGCGATTGGCCCGGTGGTGTGGTTAACACCAGTCACAATCATGCGCTGCAGTTCGGCTTCGTCTTTGGGTGCCATCAGTACCAGATTGGGAATACAGCGCAGATAGGCGATGTCATACATACCTTGGTGAGTGGGACCATCAGCACCGACAATTCCAGCCCTGTCCATGCAGAAGAATACGGGCAAGTTTTGGATGCAGACATCGTGAACGACCTGGTCGTAGGCACGTTGCAGGAAGGTGGAGTAGATAGCAACAACAGGACGCATTCCTTGGGTGGCAAGTCCTGCGGCGAGAGTGACGGCGTGTTGTTCGGCAATACCTACATCAATATATTGATTGGGTAACTTGGCTTGGAGTTTGTCCAAGCCTGTTCCCGTTGCCATTGCGGCGGTAATACCGATGATTTTTGGGTTTTGTTCGGCGAGTTTGACTAAGGTGTGGGCAAAAACTTTACTATAGCCTGGGGGTTTGGGTTTGCTAGAGGGAATGGCTTTACCTGTAGCCAAGTTGAAGGGAGTTTGGGCATGGTAGCCGACTTGATCTTGTTCGGCGATTTCGTAGCCTTTGCCTTTTGTTGTTACCACATGTACTAACACAGGTCCGGGGATTTGATGTGCTTGTTGGAAGGTAGCAATCAATTCCTCTAAATTATGCCCATCTACTGGACCAATGTAAGTAAAGCCGAGTTCTTCAAAAACTGCACCCACTTTTGGTACAGCCAAGCGCTTCATCCCTTCTTTGATGCGTCCTAGTTCTGGAGAGAGAGATTCACCCACAAAAGGGATTTGTTTAAATTGTTCCTCAAAATTATCTTTGAGAAACTGCACCGGACCACTAAGGCGCATTTTATTTAGGTAGCGGGGAATTGCCCCAACGTTAGGGGATATTGACATTTCGTTGTCGTTGAGGACAACTAGTAAATTAGTTTTGGGTAAATGTCCGGCGTGATTGATGGCTTCTAATGCCATACCACCAGTCAGCGCCCCATCACCAATGATGGCGACAACTTTAAATTTTTCCCCTTTGGCATCTCGGGCTAAAGCCATACCCAAAGCTGCGGAGATACTCGTAGAAGCGTGTCCGGCGCCAAAGTGGTCAAACTTGCTTTCACTGCGTTTGAGATAACCAGCAATTCCGCCTTTTTGTCGTAGGGTATCGAAGCGACTATAGCGTCCTGTAATGAGTTTATGAGGATACGCTTGATGTCCTACATCCCAGATTACTTTATCACGGTCTAAGTCTAGTGTTTGGTACAGCCCTAAGGTCAATTCTACAACACCCAACCCAGGTCCCAAATGCCCTCCGGTAGCCGCTACTGTTTGCAAATGCTTGTCCCGAATCTGACGAGCTATTTGTTGCAGCTGTCGAATCGATAAACCGTGTAATTGGTTGGGATGAGTAATTTCACTCAAATGCATACTATAGCATTTTCCTCTCTAAATCTTATATACTGATTCTCCCACGCTTGGGTAAACAGCTACTTCGTGAGTCAAGAGTTGGTTGTTGGTTGTTGTACAGACACGCCATAGCACGTCTGTACATTGGTTAGTAGTTATTCCCCTATTCTCCCTATCTGGGGTTCTCCCTTCACTGCTGACTTAACTCAATCACATTTCCATCTGGATCTTGGGTAAAAATAGCGGGGCGACCAGAAGCACTTGGTTGTATTGGACAGTTATAATTTAAGAGCTGCTGTTTAGCGGCATCTAAGTCGGAAACTAAAAAAGCAATGTGGGGATTGCGTCCCCATTTTTCATGCTTGGGTTCAGTTGGGACGGTTGGCGCAACAATGAGGTGAATTTGATACTCGCCGACTTGATACCAAGCACCAGGAAATTTCATTGGGCGTTCGACTCTGGGGAGTCGCAATACGTTGCTATAAAAATGTTCGGAACGTTCTAAGTCGGTAACGAGAATGGCCGTGTGAAGACATTGAGTAATTTGCATAGTTGCGTAGCAAGCGACTAGGTTGAATCTGATCTCTTCTACCATTCTTAATAACCTTAAAAGGCGTTGCTAAATTTAGGGATGAAATAATCAACCGCATTAGACGCGTAGACGCGTAGCGGCTTCTCGTAGAGTAGCGTCTTCCGTAGGTAGAAGAGGTTTTAACGGAGAAATACAAGCAAATCATCCCGCATTTATGCAACGCCCCTTAAAATTAGCCCGGAAATATATTTCGGGCTGTATTATAGACGTGTCATGGTACGTCTCTACATGAGTTAAAAATCTCTTGGTTAAGAATTTCAACCCATTTTAATAGGTTTAAGCTATTAGCCGGAAATTTATTTCACAGCTAATTGCTGGTGCAAGATATCAGTCCAATTAGATTTTGACGTAGTTTTTATCAATCTTGTCAGAGATTTATAGCAAACAAAGGCGTTGCTCAATCAAAGTATGAATCCAAATGTACCAGACGTGTACGCCGCAATCGTTCAAGTAGGATAATTTCGGTTCTGGTCAACGGTTTTGGTAGCAATACCGAAAATTAGACTTGAAGTGCTGTGGCGATCGCGCATTTGTCAACACCAAGGAAATGCGATCGCATCAACAGATACAGCCATTCAGGTAGAGACTTTTGCTGAGAGACAGCAATGTTTCCTTTGTTCTGGTGTGAACTGGTGCAAATTGAAATTAACCGCCCGATCGCAGTCAATAATTGGCGAACAGCCAATCTTCCAAATCAGTAAACTTGCTGAAATAGGCTTTTTTGACTACTAACCACTAACAACACACTCACGCTATCTTGATGATTGAGCTTTCAGGAGGGTAAAACTGATGAAAGGCAAGCACATTTTACTTACAGGTGGGACTGGTGGATTAGGGTTAGGTGTGACACCAGCAGTGTTGGCGCAGGGCGTAGCAGCGATAACGATTCCCTATCGCAACCCCAAGGAAGTCGAACGTCTCAAGGGAATTCTCTCGCCTGCTGACCTTGCTAGAATTCAATTTGTCTCTGCAGATTTAGTGGATGAAGCTTCGGTAGAGAACATTATCAACCAGATGGTGCGAGTAGATGTACTAATTCATCTGGTGGGTGGTTTTGCGATGGGGAAAACCCATGAATACAGCTATGAAAATTGGAAACGGGATTTTGATTTAAATCTAAGTACAACCTTTTTAGTTTGCAAACATAGCCTCAAGAGAATGTTAGAAACTGGCTATGGACGCATTGTTACTGTTGGTTCTAGAGGTGCGGTGGAACCTGCGGGACAACTGGCGGCTTATTGCGCTTCTAAGGCTGGGGTTGTGGCTTTAACAAAAGCGATCGCCGACGAAACCAAAGGTACTAACATTACTGCTAACGTAGTCCTCCCTAGTGTGATTGACACTCCTAGCAACCGCGAAGCTATGGGGACAAAAAATGCCGAAAAATGGGTAAAACCGGAATCTTTAGCGCAGGTAATCTGCTTTTTAGCCTCGGAAGCTGCTAAAGATATCCGAGGTGCAGCAATTCCTGTTTATGGTAGTATTTAGAGTAGGGATGAATGCAGTGATGCGGAAAACAGGAGAATAGATACTAAATACTAACCAATGTACAGACGTACCAT
>JANZYY010000228.1 GCA_026419705.1 Fischerella sp. | reverse complement strand
GCCCAATGCCCAATCTCCTATCCCCCACTCAAGATTGAGAGGGATGTCCGTAATAACGGTTATCTTTGTTGTAGCGAATAATAAAACCTTTGATCTATTCTCCAGGAGCATGCAGGTTTATTGCAGTAGACAACACGCTAATCAAGGGAGTAATCGCTTTTGTAGCGAGTGTGGTGAACTTTTACCTATTCGTCAGGAAGAACTGATTGCTAAGCGCTATCGGATCGTAAAGTTATTAGGAAAAGGGGGTTTTGGGCGTACCTATTTGGCAGAGGATATGAAGCAATCCAAGCAAAAGTGCGTGCTGAAGGAATTTGCACCCCAAGTAGAAGAACAGCAGAATTTAAAAAAAGCTAGAGAGTTGTTTGAGCGAGAAGCGAATGTACTGCAAAAACTTCAGCATCCCCAAATTCCCCGCTTTCATTCCTCACTGCAAGCAAAGATTGGCAATCATGATTTTTTCTTTTTGGTGCAAGACTATGTGCAGGGTGACAATTACCAAGAGTTGCTAGAAAAACGTCTTGCTCGAGGGAAAAATTTTAGCGAAGCAGAGGTAATCAAACTCCTGCAACAGGTTTTACCCGTGTTGTCCTACATCCACTCCCAAAATGTGGTTCACCGTGATATTTCTCCTGATAATTTAATTTGGCGATATTCTGATGGTCTGCCAGTTTTGATTGATTTTGGCGGTGTGAAACAATTACCTGCTTCTCAAGGTTTTTGGTTTACTCAACTGGGTGGAATCAGGACTTTGTTGGGAAAAAAGGGCTATGCACCAGAAGAACAGCTGCGCCAGGGCAAAGCCTTTCCCAGTAGCGATTTGTACTCCTTGGCGGTGACAGCGCTGGTGCTGTTGACAGGAAAGGAACCACAAAAACTTTATGACAGCTATCAGGGGGCTTGGTGTTGGGGAACGGAAATCAAAACGAGTCCTCACCTGGCAGTTGTGTTAAAAAAAATGCTGGCTTATAAACCTAGCGATCGCTATCAAAGTGCCGAACAAGTTCTGAAGGATTTACAATCACCCACTTCTGCCAAAACTGTCAATCCTCATCTTACTAAACTCCGGACAATGGTAGTTGCACCTGGTGGGCGAAAACGCGCCCACGCCCTAGCTACCAAATTCAACAACAAAACACAAGCGATCGCTCAAACTCTAAACATACCTGTTTGGTTGCGTCCGTTTGCCATCAGCATGGCAGCAACAACCGTAGCCGCCTTGACTTTCGTTGGTTCTTGGGCGCTGGTAAATGCCGTTATTCGAGGCGTATCATCAATTACGATTCCTACGATCGTTCTCCCGAAATTGCCAGATGGTTCCAATTCCCCCACAAAACCATCGGGTAACTTGGATAAGCAGGAAGCAACCCGGATCGCTAAAATTATCGATCGCCGCCAACAGCTAGAAATTCCAGAAGGATTTTTTATTCAAACGGTAGATAAAATTTTTTATACTGACAATCCAGAGTTAAAAGGGCGCTCCCTCACCTCTGACTCTGAAGATGCGAGATATCGAAAAGAATGGTACGGACATGCGGAGAAATTATTGAATAAAATAAAACAGGCAAATTTAAGTATACAAACACGTCGGAAGTTGGGAAGTTATAGCCCACGAGATTACGAAACCTGGCAGCAAAAAGCCCAAGCCGGTCAGTTAGGTGATTATACAATCGAGCAACTACAAACAGAAACAAATCGAAAATTTGACCGATTATTTCCAGGACAACGACGTGGCAATGGCAAACTGGATCGGAGTACATTTGCTCAGATATGGTATGCGATCGCAGCCGAGCAAGTGGGTAAACTAGAATCTGCTAATTAGGGAATAGTTAGTAGATAGTGGTTAGTGGTTAGTAGTTAGTGGTTAGCAACTAACAATTTACTAATGACTAATAACTATTGACTAATGACTAATGACTAATGACTATGAATTCTGTTTATTGCTCCAAAGGACACGAAAACCCGTCAGATAGTCGCTTTTGCCTTCATTGCGGCGAGAAGTTGGATGCTGCGGCTAGTCAGGGTATTCAACCGGGTCAAACTTTGGGCGATCGCTATTTAATTGTGCGTCAACTTGGTCAGGGTGGGTTTGGACGCACTTATTTAGCGGAAGATATTAACCGCTTTCGGGAACTCTGCGTTTTAAAGGAATTTTCCCCTCAAGTTCAAACTGCATACGTGTTGCAAAAAGCGGAAGAGTTATTTCAAAGGGAAGCTACTGTTCTCTACAAACTGCAACATCCGCAAATCCCCCGTTTTCGCGAATTATTTCGCAGTAACTTATATGGCAAAGAATACTTGTTTTTAGTACAGGATTACGTAGAAGGACAAACTTACCGCGCATTGTTAGATACTCGCCTGCGACAAGGTTTACGGTTTACAGAAGCAGAAGTACGCCAGTTATTACAGCAAATTCTACCTGTATTAGAATACATCCATTCTTTAGGAGTTATACACCGCGATATCTCCCCAGATAATTTGATGCTTCGCAATATTGACCAACTGCCAGTATTAATTGATTTTGGCGGTGTCAAACAAGTAGCAGCAACCGTCGCCTCTCAATATTACCAAGCCAACGCTGGTGCTGTCACACCACCAGCAACTTTACTGGGCAAGTTTGGATATGCTCCGCCAGAACAGATGCAGTCAGGTTTGGTAGAACCTCACAGCGATCTGTATGCTTTAGCAGCGACGGTGTTAGTTTTGCTTACAGGTAAACAACCATCAGAACTAATTGATAGTTACACCCTCACTTGGCAATGGCGACGAGAAATTAGCCTCAGTCCCAATTTGGGGATAGTGTTGGATAAAATGCTTTCTCCCGCTCCCCCAGAACGCTATCAAAGCGCTCGTCAAGTTCTGCAAGCCCTCACTCCGCCCATTGTCCCAACTCAGCCTCATATTGCACTTCCAGCTCCAGAACCACCAACAGCCGCTACCGTCGCCGTCGCTCCCTCTCCCAAACCCCCCACCACCCCATCCGGCCACCCCTCCATCTCCCCCTCTCCCACTTGGTGGACACCAGGAAAAATCATTTTGGTGTTCTTATTATTTGCGTGTGCTGCTGGCGGTGGCTTTTGGGGAGCGAGTCACTTGCTCTCGCTGCGTTCTGGTGGTAATGGTTCAGATGATATCACCTTACAGCCGACACCAACATTTAGCCCAACTCCGCAACCCGTCGATCCTCTGGCGAAATATTCACCGGAAGAACGGGCGCGTAAGGAAAGATTGGGCGATCGCCGCCAACAATTAGGTATTGATGAAAATTTTTATGTGAGCTTGGTCAATCAGGTATTTTGGGAACGAAATCCTAACTTGCAAAGACGCACTCTCACCGACGAAACTGCAGATTTCCAATTGCGAAAAGAATGGGACAATACCGCCTTGCAAGTGTTGCAAAAGCTGACGCAATTGAGTTCAGAGGCTAGGCGGCGACTGGGTACTTACGGAGGAGCAGATCGCGATCGCTGGAAAGTCGAAGTCAACAGGCTGAATGTATCTAGCCGGGCTTTGTACGATTTAGGAGATGCAGCATTCTTCCAGCAATTTCCAGAACAGGAAGGTAAGAATTTTATCGATCAGCCCATCGGACAAGTTTGGCATGGATTTGTTGTGGATCAACTCAACGCTATTGCAGCCAGAAGTGCTTTCCAAAAAATTGTCTTCGATGCCAATACTACCAGCAAAACAATCAATGGCAACCTCAAAGACTCAGCTGGCAAAGTTTTTATCGCTGACTTACGTCAAAATCAATTCATGGAAGTAAAGCTAGAAGCAAATTCTCAAGTTTTATGGTCAATTTATTCTCCCACCGGCAAATACCCATTGTTGGAAGATTCTCAACAGCGATCGTGGTCAGGTACACTGCCAGAAAGCGGATTTTATGAATTTGTGGTTGTGTCGCGAAGACCTAATCCACTCGATTATCAACTTACTTTGACAGTGGAAAATCCCACGCCAACACCATCGCCAACACCAACCCCAAGCGATACTCCCACATCAGAACCTTCACCCACGCCAACACCATCGCCAACACCAACTCCAAGCGATACTCCCACATCAGAACCTTCACCCACGCCAACACCACAAACAACTTCCACACCCAATCATTAATAGTGGCTTGCATTCCATGGGATGTAGACGCGTAGCGGCTGACCGCAGGGTAGACACCATAGACGCGAAGCGGCTTCCGGAACGGTAGAATGCCAAGAATTAAGTTTTTCAATTCAAAGAGAAAATAAAACCATCCCGCTGTCTCTGCAACGCCTTATACCAATTCTCAAAAATAGAACTACACATAGTTAATAGTGAGTACTTAAGTACTCACTACCAACCAAGAGCATTTGTAGTCATTTTTTGGAGAAACGGTATTAATAGTCATTGGTCATTTAATACCATTTCTCTAAATGTTTGATAAAAATAATTCTCTATAGCTGGTTGGGGAAATCTAAATATGTTTCACAGCTAAAGGGAGTTAGTATAACGACAGTACAGACGTGCCATAGCACGTCTGTAATGTACGAGCGGAAGATCAATTATCGGTTTGAAGCGAAATACAATCAACAAAACCCACTCCTACTCACCACCAACCACTAACTACTAACCACTTTTTTGAAAAAAAGCTCAAAGGTATAGCTCCTACAAATAATACAAATAAATACGAAAAGCTTGTATAAGTAATTACGGTTTCTGGAGCGATCGAGAAGCGATAAAATTTTAGCTAGCACCGTTAATCTCTAGTAAAATTAGACACAGTTTTTCATCAGAACGTCAAAGCATCTACCACTAGCACCAGATTTCCACATTTTGCTAATTAACCTACACAACCTCCAAGGAGTGCTGGATGGGCGGAAAAATTGATGCAAACAATAATAAAGTAGTTGAAAATAGCGATCTTCAAAATGATAAATTGGTGGTTTACCTAGATCCTGAGACTCTAATCAAGGGTGAAAGTAAATTTCAAACCCCTCATACAAATCGTGCCATGTCATGGTTAAAGAGGGCAAGCTTACGTACTAAAACACGAGCATTTGCTATTGGAATAAGTACATTGCCAGTTTTGATTGTAGGAACGATTGCTTGGAACTTAGTAAGTTACTCAGTCACAAAGGAAATTATCAATGCTAAACAATATCAAGCGGTTTTAATTGCAGACAATATCAATCAATTCATGCAAAGAGGATATGAAGATATTCAGATATTGTCACAGCAAACATTTTTTAAAAATCTTAATTTAGATCAATCTACAAATCGCCAACAAATCCAAAAACAGCTCAATGATTACCTAAATATTCTAAATAAATATGAGAGGGTTACTGTGTTGGATAGGAATGGAGATACGATCGTTGATTCTCAAGGTCGCTCTATTCTCAATCAAAAAAATGAGGAATATTTTCAAGCAGTACTGCAAACCGATAAACCTTATATTAGTCAACCGATAATATTTACAAATACCAAAGATTCTCAAATTTATTTTGCTGCACCTATTAAAGATAGCGTTACAGACAAAACAACTTATATTATCCGAGCTATCATGCCCTTGAAATCCCTGGAAAGTGCAATCAAACTCTCTCCAGCTACTAAAATTAATTACACTTTGATCGCTGCTTCTGGGAAAATTTTTTTGTCTGGTCAAAACAACCAATTTGCTAAAAATGTTGCACAAGAAATTCCTCAATGGTTACAACTACAAGGCAAAAATCAGGTAACAACTCGTATATTTTTCGATCAAAAGGATCGGGAAGGTAAATTAATCACTTACGTACCCTTGCCAAGCGTAGAAGGCTTGCCAGAATTGAAATGGAAGTTATTTCTGAGTACGGATACAGCAATTGCATTTGCCACCCAGAGACAATTATTGTTGATATTGCAGATAGGAACGATGGTAATTGCGTTACTGGTGGGTGCGATCGCAACATTTCTGGCGAACCACCTAATGCATCCGATTGTAGCTGCAATTATGACAGTGAAAAAATTGGGTGAAGGAAATCTTGATACCCGCATTGCTATAGATGGTGAAGATGAGCTTGCAACCTTAGGGTTTAGCATTAACCAAATGGCAGAACAATTACAGGATCTGCTCGGAAAACAAACAGCGGAAAAAGAGCAATTACAACAGCAATTGCAACAATTAATCGCCCCCATTGAAGGAGCTAAAAGAGGAGATCTAACAGTCCGCGCTGAGGAAACAAGTGGAGCTATTGGTATCTTTGCAGACTTTTTTAACTCGATTATGATCAGTTTGCAAGAAATTGTTATTAAAGTCAAAACAACTGCAACTGAAGTCAACACAGCGATCGCTAAAAACTCGCAGATAATCGAGCAACTTTCAGTGAAAGCACTCCAACAAGCACAGAAAATCAGCCATACCCTTAATTCCGTTGACCAAATGCAACTTTCGATTCAAGCCGTAGCTGACAGCGCCATGCAAGCAGCGGTTGTTGCTCGCACTGCTTCTCATACTGCTGAAACTGGAGGCGAAGCTATGGATCTGACAGTAGAAAGTAACTTGAGTTTACGAGAGACAATGGGGGAAACAGCGAAAAAAATCAAGCGTCTTGGCGAATCATTACAAGAAATTTCCCGTGTCGTAGCATTGATTAATCATATCGCCATGCAAACGAATCTATTAGCTATCAACACCAGCATTGAAGCAGCGCGTGATGATGGAGGAAATCAAGCATTGGCATTAATAGCCGAAGAAGTCGCTATATTTGCAGCTCAAAGTAGAGAAGCAAGTTCGGAAATTGAAAAGATTGTTGCCAATATCCAAGTTGAAACTAGTGAAGTAGCCAAAGCTATGGAATGGGGAACTATACAAGCAATTGAAGAAACGCGCCTCGTTCAAAATTCCAAGCAGAGTTTCAGGCAAATTATCGATGTCTGTCGCCAAATTGATGAATTAGTACAATCGATTTCGGCTGCAACTGTCTCGCAAGTGCAAACCTCAAAAGAAGTCTCTCATCTCATGACAGAAATCAATCAAGTATCAGAAATGACTAGTAACTTATCTGACCAAGTTTCTACATCACTTCAGAAAACTGTAGACATTTCTCAGGAATTACAAGAAAGCGTCGGCTTCTTTAAAGTCAACTAGGTTTTTGATTTGTCATTTGTGATTGGAAAGAATTTCAATAGTTTTTACGTTTCATAACTCGTGTTCTATTGCAATAAGCATGGTAGGGTTAGCTTAGTCTCTCGCACCATTGTCCATCCGGCCAAACCGATGAATGATTAGCCGGTAGTTTATTTATCTGCACGGATCGGAACGAAACCTGCCTTCTCAACGAACTTTTGTCCTTCCTTTGACAGTAGTAGATTAGCGTATGCAACTCCAGCAATTTGGTCGGGTGTATTATCCCGGCGAATCAAAACAAACACGCGCCTACTGAGGGGGTAAGTGTTATCCTGTAAAGCTTTCGTGTTGATGCGGCGGTCATCTGTAATTATTGGTACATACTCTTTGTTGTTTTGGGAACTGATGGCGAGGGGACGAACAGACCGCTGACCGACAAGTAACCCAACCGGACTAAAGGCGATCGCACCTGGGGTCGCGGCTACCTTACGAAAACTTGCAGTCAGATCCCGGACAGGCTGTACCTTAGGACTGAGATTACTCGCTTGTGAGCCAAGAAAGACTTTGATGTACGAGCTATTTTTGGGATAAAAAGCTGCGATCGACAGATCTGGTCCTCCTAGTTGTTTCCAGTTGGTTATTTTGCCCGTATAGATTGCCTGAAGTTGCTCTACAGAAAGTCCAGGGATGGACACACCCTGATGAGTAAAAAAGCCCATTCCGTCAATACCAACTGGCACCGCCTGCAAGCTAAAACCCCGTTGATTTGCCTTGCTGTAGTCAGCATCTTCAGGGGCTTTACCAGAAAATGCAAAGCTGACTTCACCCTTGATC
>JANZYY010000227.1 GCA_026419705.1 Fischerella sp. | reverse complement strand
ATGTGTATAAGAGACAGGATGTAACCAAAGCCCCAAAAAACTACCGTCAAGCTTTGGAATTAGCCAGAGATATCGATCAAGCTTTAGATACTGAAGCGCAACTGTGGTTAGTCGATTATCTTCAACAGTCCTACTGGCAGCAGTGGTACCAACCCAATATTATCAAATTATTAGAACAAGCCCGTAAATCCCTACTTTGCTACGCTCAGCCGCGCCTAGTTTGGGAATGCACATTTATTCAGTTGTGTCACTTAAACTAACCCTTTGGTGGTGCAATCCCAAACAATAAGTTTTCTTTGTGTCTTGGTGTCTACCCTGCGGTCAGTCCTACTCTACGAGAAGCGGCGCTGACTCACCGCAGTACGTCTATGTGGTGAAAAATAAATTTTCTTGAACCACCAAGACACTAAGACACCTCTAATGGCGATCGCGCTCTCAAAGTTGCGTTGATGGTTTTCCGATCCTAGAGTTGGTCAAAGCAATCGCCGAAAAAGAGTACTAGAGTGAAAATAGAAGCTTGATCGAGAAAAGCTTGCCTTTTATAGGTAAGATATTTCAAAAGTAACTCCAAATGATTACTTTCTTAGAAATTGCGTTTATGACGCTGATGGTTGGCTCGGTAGTTTTTTACCTAGCGTGTGCATTGTGTACCCATCAGTTTTTTGCATCTACCCAAGGGCAGATTAATCATCAACAGGATCTACCAGTAGCTGCGTCCCCCTTTTATCCTATAAACACAGGGAAACAAGAGGATTCTATCTATGAAGATGACTCGCTTGTATCTCCTCCCAACAAGCCTGCAAACACAGGTTTTGTTTGTTTAGCTGCAGACGGCGTATCGGCAAAATGTGAAAATACTGAGGATGTACCAGTATCAGTCTTGTTGTCTGTGAGTGGGATAGACGAGGGAGCATGGGAAAATTGGTCGTCGCTATGTACGCAAAATTATCGAACTTATGAGGTGCTGTTTGGGGTTACAGACCCTGAAGATCCCGCTATTTCCTTGCTAAAAAACCTAGCTGCAACCTTCCCCAATCAGGTACGATTGTTTGTTGGTTTAGAACCACGTGGGGTGAATTATAAAGACAGCAACCTCAGCTATTTATTGGCAAAGTCTCAGTATGAAGTTATCATCTTTGCTGATGGTGATATTCGGGTAAGTCCTGATTACATTCGTATCGTTACCGCTCCCTTGAGCGACGCCAAGGTTGGTATTGTTACCTGTGCCTATGTTGGGCACGATCCCCAATATCTAAGTGCGGCGATTGCTTCCTTGGGTCGCTGCGTTGATTTTATTCCCAGTCTGTTGATCGCTCGTATCGTTGATGGTGGTCTGCGCTTGGCAATAGGAGTGACTATAGCTACCCGCAAATCAACGTTAGCTGATTTTGGTGGTTTGCACTTCAACCGCATTGGCTCAGACTATAATCTCGGCAAAAGAGCAGCAATGGCAGGTTATGAGGTTAAATTATTACCCTATGTTCTAGAGTGGGATACAGGTCAGGAGAGTCTCAAGCAAATATTTATGCGGGAGTTACGCTGGGCGCGGACTATCCGTTACAATCGAGGAGCGCAGTACTACAGTATGGTGTTTTGCTACGGCACTGTCTACAGTATTCCTCTGTTGCTGCTGTCGGGATTTGCTGGATGGGCGATCGCTTTGAGCTTGACAACATTTGCGATTCGCTATGCTCAGGTTCTAGTTAGTATCTTTAGCATCAATTGCCCTAAACTGCTGCGTTGGCTTTGGGTCATACCATTACGAGACTTGCTGAGCTTTATCGTTTGGTTAGTGGGTGCTTTTGGACAGCGCGTGTACTGGCGCGGACGATATCTGCGGGTGGAGGGTGATGGGATCATCTCTCCGTGGAGTTGACCAAAGCATGACACCAAGACAGTAAGATACAGCGACACGGAGAGGAACCAAATCATTATGTCTGGGTTTTCTGGTTCTGCGGGTCGCCTGATTATCTTGGCATAGCTTCAAATTCATCCAAAATCTGGTTATAAACTTTGAGTAGGTAACCTGATTCCAACAAGGTGATAAAATAACCCACAAAAATCAGCGCCACTGAGGTAATAACAATGGGAATTGCCAAAGGCAAGTAAATAATGCGGCTTGGCTGACTGATAAGCATTTTACTTATCCTATCCCAGAAAACTCGCAATTTATTCCGCAAGCCAGATAGAGAGTCACGATCTTTGTGTCGATCTTTTGGCAGCAAACGCTTCTGCCAGTAGTAATCGTGGCCGATCAGCAAAAAACGCCAGAAAAAGTGAGATAATCTTGATGGTGGAGCGTGAGTTGCTCTCGCTTGTGGCTGCCTCCAAATGGTGTAACCATAGGAATGCAAGGTGTGAGCGTGAATGAGGCAGTTGCCTCGATAGAGGGGAAGCTCAGTCGGAATAGGGTATTGTAGGAGAAACTCGCGTCGGAAAGCGACATTATTGAGAAAGTATTGGCAGGTGGGTTTAAGAGTTTTCTGTCTGGAGTACTGGGGAAAGATATAAGTCAAAGCCATCGCAGTACCGTAGGGTCCCCTACCTCGTGTTGTTGTTTCTCCCGCCACAACTTGGATGCGATCGCTTTGAGTAAAAGGAATGAGGATATTTCTTAGCCAGTTTGTTTCATAGATGCAATCAGAATCGCAATAGACAACTATGTCCCCTGTCGCCAAATTAGCTCCCAGCATCTTTGCTTTGTAATATCCAGTTCCGGATGGTGCTTGGCAAACTTTCATCCAGGGATATTTTTCCAGCAGTTGCTCAAGTTTTTTTGGGGGAACATCACCACTATCTATGATTAAAATCTCATTTGCAAAAATGGGCGAGAGGTCTTGATTAAACAGCGAAGTTAAAGACTCAGATAGACGATCGAGATCGGCATTGACCAAGTTTTCCGTTTCTAACACAATAGAAAAACTTGGCAGCTGTTCCTTGAGTGTAGATGCTTTTATCTGTTCCATTGTTTACTGAACCTCATTCCCCTAATCGATCTAGGTGCTAATGGTGCGATTACAGCCCCTTCAGAAAATAGCGGTCAAAGCCCAGCCATCTTCCAACCAAAATCTTGCCTCAACCGTTGCAAGGGAGGAGATATTTGAGTTTTGGAGCCTTGCATACTCACAGAATGAATTTATCTAGAAAATTCAACTCTTAGTGTCTTAGTGACTTAGTGGTTCAATTTTCATATCAAATCCGGTTGAGTAGAGTACTCCTAAGCGCGAACTTGATTACGTATTTTTTGGGAGTAGAACGAAGCCGATTCTTCATTTCTAGCACACTCTTGTGCAAACTTAATCAGATGATGTCCGACAAGCCCAACGTGAATTAAGTTTTCAATATTACCTGCTTTTAGTGCTGGTCCTGCCAATTTCCAAAAAGTTTGGCGATAATTACTAAACAATCCTACCCGTAGCAGAATATTGGTCATACAGGTTAAACCTTTACGAATATTTGCCCAAGAAGTGCGGCTGGGGCTATTGGGAACCTTGATTCGGTTGGGATAGGTGTTTTCTATGTTGTAGGCAAATCGCTGATATAAAAATTCTGGTTCATAGGCAGTTGTAATACAGCGACGCCACATCTCAACCACCTGTTCGTAAGGCATTAAAAACTTGATATTCGATTCGCGATTTTCATCAAAGACCAGTCGTCCTTCTTGTTCTAACCTGCGCCATAAAGGTGTTTTTGGTAATGCATGTAAGAGGTTAATTGTCAATAAAGGAATTTGAGACAGACGAATAAATTCGAGAATTCGATCTGCGGTTTCTGGTGTGTCTGTATCAAACCCAATAACGATCCCCGATACAACCTCCATGCCATAGCTATTTAAAACTTTCACCGCTTCCAGAATCGGCATACTCAGGTTGTGAGTTTTGGAAATAGCGTGGAGAGCTTTGGGTTCCGGAGTTTCAATACCACAGAAAACCGTACAAAAATAAGCTTCGCGCATCATTTCCAGAAGCTTGGGACTTTGAGCCAAATTCAGCGTTGCTTCACAGGCAAACTGGACGGGATAACCATGGTGCTTTTGCCAGTCAATCAGGTGAGGAAGCAACTTGATCAGAGCACGGCGATCGCCCACAAAGTTATCATCTACAAAGTACACCGCTCCTGGATTACCGTGTTTGAGCATGGTATCCAGTTCCGCCACGACTTGCTGCGGTGTTTTCATGCGGGGGTTGCGTCCATAGAGTTCGGGTATATCACAAAACTCACAGCGATAGGGGCAACCACTAGAAAATTGAATATTTGCGAGGAAATAACGATCTAGATTTAGTAAGTGATAGGCTGGAATGGGAAACTCACTCAGGGGTAAACGTTCCTTGGTTTCAAAGCGAATTTGCTGTTGGGGACGTTCAAGATGACAATCTAAGTATTCGATCAGGCGATCGGTTGCATCCCCCAGCTCACCCAAATGTAAAATGTCAAATTCAGGATAATATTCTGGGCAACCAGATACTGAGGGACCGCCGACAACTGTAATTTTGCCTTCTGCGTGAGCAAGTCGATTAATTTCGTGAATCTGCGATCGCTGGATGTGCATTCCGCTCACAATCACCACATCAGCCCATTGGTAATCAGCCCTTGTCGCCGATTGCACATTTTCATCAATAAATCGGACTTCCCACTGTTGGGGTAAGTAGGAAGCCACTACCAAAATACCTTGTGGAGGCATAAAAGCCCGGACTCTACCCATCAGAGGATAGGCGTGATGAAAAGTTCCAAAAGAGCGAGTGTACTTGGGAAAGATGCAGAGAATGCGTCGATGGTGCAAGGGAACGTAACGCGTTCTTTGAGTAGGAGCGGTTTCAGAATCTGCCGCTGTAGGAATTTGGTTTTCCAAAGACTTCAGATTCACACTCATCCCGAAATTCTCCCCACAAAACTGAGCAGCTAATTTAACTATCTATATTCCTCCCTTTCCCTAACTTTACCGCACTAAGATTTATGAATACTGAATCGATGCTCTAGGAGCGCCAATAAAATTGCTTTATCAACAACTGTCATGCATTTGATTTCTTTTCTTGTGCGTTCTTCGTGGCGAACGTTAGCGATCGCGATCGTGACTGGATTCCTCAGTGGTAGTAGTAGTGCTGGTCTGATCGCTTTAATTAGTAATGCTGCGGGTCGTGACCCCGGTTCGTCTTTGACAACTATAGTTTGGGGTTTTGCTGGACTGGCATTAGTTGCACTCGTTACCAGTATTACCTCTCAAGTGATGTTGATTCGCCTGTCTCAGAACGCAGTCTTGCAATTACGGATGCGCTTGAGTCGCCAAATTCTCTCCTCTGAGTTGAGCCATCTGGAACAGTTAGGAAATCCCCGTCTATTGGCAACCCTCACAGAAGATGTGCAAGCAGTTGCTGATGGTGTTTTTCAGATGCCTTTCTTATTTATTAATCTGGCGATCGTCTTGGGTTGTGTGGTTTACATCACATGGCTGTCTTGGTTAGTACTGCTGATGATTGTGGGAATTTCAGTCGTGGGTATTGGCAGTTGTCAATGGCTGTTAAACAGAGGCAAGCAATTGCTCGCCCTGGCTCGTGAAGATCAAGATGTACTGTTTCGGCATTTCCGTACTATCACTGAAGGAATCAAGGAGCTTAAGCTACACTACGGGCGGCGCCAAGTCTTTCTAGACAAAAAACTGCAGTCAACTGCTACTGCATTCCGCCGTCACAATGTTGATGGTTTTACTCTTTTTGCTGCAACTACTAGCTGGGGTCAACTTGTATTCTTTTTTGCGATCGGCTTTGTAATCTTTGTCCTACCAAATATCCTTACTGTTAACCCCCAAACTCTTTCTGGCTATATCTTGACATTCACCTACCTGATGATGCCAATGAATAATATCATCAGCAAGCTTCCTATTCTCAGCAAAGCTAGCATTGCATTGCAAAAAATTGAGTCGCTGGGTTTATCTCTAGCTAGTCGAGCAGAACTATCAACAGTTCCACCTCCTGTCAAGACTTCCTGGTATCGCTTACAACTCAAGGATGTGACTCACATTTACCATACAGCAGAAACAGACAACAGCTTTATTTTGGGTCCTATCAACCTGACGCTTTATCCCCAAGAACTAGTGTTCATAATTGGGGGAAATGGCAGCGGTAAATCGACTTTAGCTAAATTAATTACCGGACTTTATATTCCTGAAACTGGAGAAATACAATTCGATGAAGAGTTGATCGACGAACAAAACCGTGAATGGTATCGTCAGCATTTCTCTGTGGTGTTTTCTGATTTTTATTTATTTGATGAACTTGGGGGATTAGAAGATTCTGAGCTTGATAGTAAAGTCCAAGAATATCTAAAGCTTTTACAGCTAGACCAGAAAGTTAAAGTCAAAAATGGTAAACTTTCCACGACTGCTCTTTCACAAGGACAGCGTAAAAGACTAGCTTTACTCACAGCGTATTTGGAAAATCGACCAATTTATTTATTTGATGAATGGGCAGCCGATCAAGACCCAGTATTTAAAGATATTTTTTACACAGAATTGTTACCAAAATTGAGAGATAAAGGTAAAACAGTACTGGTAATCAGTCACGACGATCGCTATTTTCATCTAGCAGACAGAACGATCAAACTTGAATACGGTAAATTGGAATTCGATAGAATAATTAAATGGAATAAATAAAAATTATGAATCACAGCTGTGCGGAATTAAAACGACGGACAATCATCATGTAGAGTAGGTAATGGATAATGAGCAATTGCAAATCAAACTACTAATCACCAATGTGTTCGTCACGTTTATAATTATCAGCGATTAGCTATTTGCCCTTTCCTAGATTTATGGCAGCAATTGAATTTGGTCTGGTGCTTTTATCTTTAGTAATTTGGAGCGGATTGTTGACAGTGTGGGGTCAGTTTTGGCGCACAGACCAGCAATTAGAATTTACAAAAACAATAGATGGAAAATTGCCATCAGTTTGTGTGGTGATTCCGGCGCGTAACGAAGCAGAACTATTACCAAAAACTTTGCGATCGCTTCTGTGCCAAAGCTATCCAGGCTGGTTTAATATCTTTTTAGTAGACGACCGCAGCACAGATAAAACTGCTGAAGTTGCCAAACAAACAGTTCAAAGTTTGAACAAAGATAAACAATTAGACATCATCACAGCTGAACCATTGCCCCTTGGTTGGAGTGGCAAACTCTGGGCAATAGAACAAGGTGTTAACAAAGCTATAGAAATACTGGAACCAGATTACTTTCTACTAACTGATGCAGATATTGAACATGACACTGCAAATCTCCATCAATTAGTTACCAAAGCAGAACAGGAAAATTTAGATCTTGTTTCTGTGATGGTACGACTGAGATGTGAAAGCTTTTGGGAGAAATTTTTAATTCCAGCTTTCGTATTCTTCTTTCAAAAACTTTACCCCTTTCGCTGGGTGAATGACCCAAACAAATCAACAGCTGCTGCTGCAGGAGGTTGCATCCTCATTCGCACAACCGCACTACAGCGCATCGGTGGTATACAAGCAATCAAGAAAGCCTTAATAGATGACTGCGCCCTCGCCCATGCGGTCAAATCAGTTAAGAGGAGTGAAGGAGTGGAAGCAGGAAGTACGAGAGAAAATAATTGTTCTTCCCCCCCATCCTCGCAGGGACGCATCTGGCTGGGACTTAGTTCTGCAACTCGCAGCTTGCGTCCATACACCTCCCTAGCTACGATTTGGGATATGGTTGCCCGTACTGCCTTTACTCAACTTAACTATTCGTCGTTGCTGTTAGTAGCAACTGTCATCGGGATGACGTTGATTTATATAGTTCCACCTTTGGGTTTGATTCTAGGTGGGATAATGGGAAATTGGTTAGTTGCAGTCACAGGTTTATCTGCATGGCTGTTGATGGCGTTAGCTTATTTACCGATGATTCAGTTTTATCAATGTTCTTTTTGGTTAGCCTTTTGTTTGCCAGCAGTTGCTTTTCTCTATACCTGTCTCTTATACACATCT
>JANZYY010000226.1 GCA_026419705.1 Fischerella sp. | reverse complement strand
TTGTTCACATTTACTTGCTAATGCAAAAGTAGATTCTTGCGCTGTTATCCATCTGCTTCTACCACCTTTTTGATCGGGTGTAGCCATGCTGCCGCTTTTGTCAATAATGAGAGTATAGTCTCGATTTTCTAGCATTTTTAAATTCTCCAGTTAGTAGTTAGTGGTTGGTAGTTGGCAGTTGTTTGGAATCAACAACAAACAACAAATAACAATCAACAAACAACAAATCATTAATCAGTAACCGCATTCATCAAAACATCTGTGAGGCTCATATCTTCCATATCATCGAGGGTAATGGTGTCGCAAATATCAAACTTGGCACCGACGCTTTGCATTTGATCGTCTAAAGCTTTCAGAAATTTAGTTGCTTGAGGATCGGAACCTACTTGAATTATGGAAATTCCCAATTCTTCATCACGTTCCATTTGGCGACTTGCATTAATAATTACCTCAAATACCGCTTTGCGATCGTCTGGTTCACCATCGGTGATTGCTAAAATTGTTTCTCCATTTGGCTTGGTTTTACCAGCTTTTTTACGCTGAAAGTAATTATTGGTAGCGTCTTGAAGTACACCAGCTAAATTTGTCGTGCCTGCTGGATCGTTTTCCATAAATATTTGCGCTACTTTGGCTGAGGTAACATTGTCGTAGCGCTTGAATCGACCAGAAAATACGTAAACAGTAATTCCATCTGGGTCAAATTGTTCACATTTTCTTGCCAAAGCAAGAGTAGATTCCTGAGCTATTTCCCATCTACTTTTACCTCCCATCTGATCGGGAGTTGACATACTACCGCTTTTATCAATGATTAAGGTATAGTCGCGATCGCTGACCATAAATTCCCTCTAAATTGTTAACCCGTGGTTCTAGTCTAGTCTGGGGTTCTGTAATGTCGATCGCACTTTTAAGCTTTTTTACGGCTTTTTGCGACTCGTTGACATCCGTATTCCACCTGTAAAGTCATGCTTTAGGGTGATGACGTGAGATTCAAATGATACATGCTCAGCAAAGAAAAAAACCCGTGCAGGCAAGTTTCATTTGTATGCTTGCTATCGCTGAGCAGTTTCAATCGCCCATTGCTTCCTGTCACCCCAAACAACAGACAACACCAAACGAACAACAAATCACAGAGGTTCTGCGTAAAAACCTAGGTGATTGGCAACTGGGCGCTCGCGCATAGGAATTTTAGTATGTATGGGAGCGTTTAACACTTTTGCTCCATTGTTTGTTGCCATCACTAGTGTAGTGGAACCACCACCATCTAAGTTAAGTGCAGTATCAACACCCACATCCATAACAATCTTGGCTAATTCAGACATCTTGACTCCTTCGCTATAAATGGGTTGCTTACCATCAACAGCAATTAACCAGAGTTTTTTACCTTCTTTATCAATACCTACAGCCATACGCGGATATGGTTTATCTCTCGGGTTTTGGAAAATCTGGGCTTTTGGTTTGCCATGCTCAACGAAAATCTCGCTACCCGCAACACCTTGGGTTGTACCTTCAGGACACTTACCACTTTCTAAGATTTGAGCGCGGTTTTGTAAAAAACACAAAACTCGCCATCCCTGCTTGGTTTTTGCATAACGATCGCCATTAGAAATTGTTTCGCCGATGGGGTAGGCGCGATCGCCACTGTGAGGATAATAATTCCAAGGAGTTTTTTCATAGAAGTAATGAAAATAACTAGCATTAATCGCTAGTTGCAACTTGAACTCACGTAGAAATTCCGAGGTAGTGCGGGCTTTAGTTTTATGACGTTTTGGTACCATTGGGGGAGTCACCAGCGCTTTTACCCCTGGTGCTGTCAAGTCAATGCTGACAACATGGATCATGATCGGACGTGGTCTAGAACGAGTATAACGTTGATAGGTAATGCCACGAAACAATATTTGCTCTTGATTGGTCTGGGATGGGCGTAGGAAGTGTAGTGTACCGTAAACTGCTAGTGGCAATAGTAGTAAAGCCGTACCAGTAGCCAGTAAATATCGTTTCATAGGAACTAGGGATTAGGGACTAGGGACTAGGGATTAGGGATTAAGGACTGGAGACTAGGTATTAGGAAATAAGAAGAATCTTCTCTCAAGACCCAGTACCTAATCACCTGCTTTCCCCAATACCTAGTACCTAATGATGATGATGAATCCAGGCACTCTCAACTTTGCTAACCAGAATTTGCAAAATCGCTCCTTTCGGGGACGTAATCTCATTGGCGCTGATTTTAGCAATTCGGATATACGCGGTTGTGATTTTAGCAACGCCTTGCTGCGGGGAGCTAATTTTCAGGGAGTCAAGGCTGGTCAAACTCTCGCACACCTGATCTTGGTAGTGGCGATCGCAGTATTCGTGGCGATCGCAGCAGTCCATGCAATTAGCGAAATGTTGTTTGGCATTCTCAGTGTCACTCCAGAAGAACCAGCTTGGGTTTATACTGTCGCTTTTTTCTCTTGTTTGGGAATTGCAGCAGTAGCTTCGGCTGTGAGAGGTTTGACTGGCACTAAATTTATCATCCAACGCATCGCCACAGCAGTTTCGGGAGCAGTCTCAGGAGGATTATTAGCTTTGTTTTATCGCGGTATCACCACGATGGGAACTAATCCAGAAATTCGAGTTAAAGCTTTGGTTATATCGTTATTGGGAATGGCATTTCTCGGCTTTTATTTTCCTAGAGGATTAGTAGCAGTTACAATTGCCAGCGCAGGTTTAGTAACGACATATGGATTTACATTTTTAGTAGCCACAGCAACATTTACATACTTAAGCACCTACAATTTGCTTTGGGGATTGGTATGGAGTTGCTTGTTTGTAGGGGCGATCGCCATGACCATAATTTCCCTGATTCAACTTGCTAAAGATATTACAAGCTTCTTCACCACATCTTTTCGCGGTGCTGACTTGACCGATGCTAATTTTGAAGGTGCGAAACTTGGCAGCACAGATTTTTCTAGAGCAATAGGTTATCGAGGTTAGGAGTACTAATCAATACAGTGAAGTTAAGGTCGATCCCTCCTACACCCCCCTTTTTGAAGACAGGGCTGTTTCATTCTGTGGAAAAAAATTAATTAACCCCTTCCCACCCAGAAAATTTTTGTTTAATGAACCACATAGACGCGCAGCGGCTGACCGTAGGGTAGGACGCAAAGAGTACAAAGAATTTCAGAGGTGGGAGGAATTTAGATTTTTCTTTTTTAGAATGAAACAGTTCTGCTCTTTTGCAGGAGATTATACCAATTCTCTATAAACTTGCACTTAATGAGTATATCACCGTTCCTTGCCGTTCTTAGCGTTGTTTGCAGTATCTTACTCTACGAGAAGCTGGGTTACATCCATCTACGGCCAGCCGAATAAAGCGCGTCTGCGTTTTTTGATATTAAGTGCATCTTCATAGGGAATTGGTATTAAGAGAATCTCCAACTGAACCTTATTGGAGTATTAATCATCTTTTAATCATCAATAAATTGAGGACGGCTAGATTGAGTAAACTGTAACTTTGACTGTAGCGCAGTCCAATTTTTCTGTTCTATTAAATCAATCAAATCATCAAGATTGCGGCGATATTGTTGGAGCGATCGCAATAATTCTTGTTGATTGTATTTTGCCATCATCGTTCCTAACTCTGGATTGCCGCCGCCCACACGGCTAGTATCTCTAAAGCCAGAACTCGCCAGCTGTTGAGCTAATTGCAAAACATGGCGATCGCTTTCACTCATACACGCACTTATCAAAGCAGCACTTACCATTACGGGTAAATGGGAAATCCAGCTAACTGCTCGGTCATGCTCTTGTGGAGAACAATGGTAAATTGTAGACCCAAGCTGGGTGACAATTTTCTCCATCACAGTTATTGCGGTTGTTGGTGTAATAGCTGTTGCTGTCAACACATAAGGTCTACCGACAAATAGACCCGGCTGTGCTGCTTCAATACCACTTTCGGCTTTACCCGCCATTGGATGTCCACCGATAAAATTTTCCCAGAGGGGAGAAATTGCCTTGACTATCGGAGTTTTCACCGAACCAACATCAGTCACAATCACATCAGCAGGTAGATGAGCAATTAATTGCTCGACTGTGGGAATAATAAGTCCAACAGGTGTACAAATGAATACAACCTCTGCAGTAGCGAGCAGATTCATCTCAACTGATGCTTCATCTACGCTACCCAGAGCAATTGCCTTAGCACAGGTTGATTCTCGGCGACTGACACCGAAAACATAATGTCCGTGCGAGCGCAAATCTAAACCTAAAGAGCCGCCTATTAATCCGAGTCCTAAAATACCAATTTTCATTGTGATTTTAAGTGAAATTCATTACCAATTAAGACACATAAGTTTACCCACTATTCGAGTTGGTGTCCGGTGAGGTAACCCTAATGAATGTAGAGGAATTGCTGGCAAAATACGAAGCGGGAGTGAGAGATTTTAGCGGTGTCGATCTTTCTGAAGCTAACTTGAGTGGGGTAAAACTCAATCAAGCGAATTTTAGTCATGCCAATTTGAGTGTGGTAAACTTCAGTGGAGCCAATCTCAGTGGTGCTAACCTCAGCCACGCTCAAGTAAATGTGGCAAGATTAAGTGGCGCTCATCTCAGTCAAGCTAACCTCAACTACGCCAGTCTCAACGTCGCAAATTTAATCCGGACCGATCTGAGTCGCGCTCAACTCCAATCAGCCTCGCTGATTCGTGCTGAGTTAATTCGCGCCGATCTCAGCTGGAGTAACTTGTTGTCAGCAAATCTCAGTTGTGCGGATCTCAGAGAAGCTGCTCTCCGCTACGCCGTACTCCGAGACGCTAATTTGAGCGAGGCTAATTTGCGGGATGGTTTCTTAACAGAAGCCAGTTTAGAGGGGGCGAATCTCAACAATACCGACATGAGTGGCGCCGATCTTAGCGGTGCTAATTTCCGAGATGCGGAAATGAAACAAGCAAATCTTTGTCAGGCTAACTTGAGTGGGGCTAATTTAAGCGGTGCAAATTTGCGTTGGGCAGATTTAAGTGGGGCTAATCTGAGTTGGGCAGATTTAAGTGGGGCAAAATTAAGTGGTGCTAATTTAATTGGGGCAGATTTAAGCAATGCCAATTTAACCAATGCTAGTTTGGTTCACGCTAATTTAACTCAGGCAAGATTAATTAAAGCTGAGTGGGTAGGTGCAGATTTATCGGGAGCGACTCTAACAGGGGCAAAACTTTATTCTACCTCCAGATTTGGTTTAAAAACTGAAGGGATGATTTGTGAATGGGTTGACCTCAGTCCAAGTGGCGATCGCTCTATCGTTCAATATTTCAACGCAGAAGAATCACGCGAGTTTTTTAACGAAACTGCACCAATAATTCGGATTATCGTCGATAGACCTTTAGATCGCGAAGCGAATTTTGCTATTGCCGGTGCTTATTACCAAATTGCCCAACAATACCATGAATTAAAACAACCCCCCAGTGTAGAAATTGGGCCGCGGCGCACAGTTTTTACCTTCCGCGTTGATAGCGACATGAATTTATTGCCCACAGCTTATGTAGCTATTCTTCCCTTTCAAGATGCTGCAAATACTCAAAACAATATTTTGACGCTACTGGCAACGATCAACAGCGAAAATATTTCTCCTTACCTCTTCCAGAAATTAACTACGTTGATAGAAAAAGCTAGAGACAAGACCACTACGATCAAGCAAGTTAAAAATATATTCAAAATAACATCTAAATTAAATTTTTTTCAAGCACCAACCCAGACAATTTTAACTAATTCTAGCGCTCAAAGTTTGATAATCCATGACCACCCTCGCTTTGGTAGGTTTATTGATACATCGAATCACCATGGTTCTGACTATTACGAGCACCCCGTAGATGCAGCCAAAGCAATCGTGCCTTCTTTGAGTTTAGTAATTGATTTTTTCAAAGGATTTCATTACATAAATTAATAGTTAGTGGTTAGATTTTGTTATTTGTTGTTAGTTGGTAGTTGTTTGTAAATACCAACAACCAATAACCAACCAATACCAGGAGGAAAAATGCGCGATAGTTTTAATAAAATGATGGGCAAAACTCGCTATGTAGTTTGTCGCATAATGCTACATTTAGCTGGGTCTGAAGTTGCACCAATCTTGGGAGTATTAAATCGTGCTGCACGGGATGCAATGGATTCCGAAGGCGACCTCGAAGTTTTAGGAGAAGGGTTAGTAGAAATCTGTGAAACTCTACTGCAATACGATGAATACTGGCTTTCTGCGTCTAATGAAGGTGACGTATTTTGGGATGAAGGTGAGGCGGGAGACTATGTAAATGAGTTGTTTACCGACTCTGCTCAACGTTACAAGAGTGAACCAGATTTCAGTTGTGAATCTGATTATCAGGAATCCTTTTCTATCCCTGTAACCCGCAATGTTGTTGTGATGATTACAGTTGCTTATGAAGGAGAAGTGCCGGAATTAGAAACTGACCTTGCTAATATTAATACTCTCAGAGAAGGCTTGAAAGCTTTAATTAACTTGCACTATAACCATAAACTGCGGGCAATTCAGGTGCATTTCTCACCAGCTCAATTGGGTGATGAACTCACTAACGACCAGCTTCTGCAATACTACCCGGAGTTAATTCCTTTGTAATTTGTAAGGAAATGGGGGTTTTCACCAATTACCAATTAGCAATTACCAATGACCAGTTAGATCGAGAAGTTGTTAAGCTCACAGATGGAACAATAATCAAATGCCGATGAAAATCTTGCGTAAGTTTACAGTAATTTTTTTAACACTGAGTTTGTGCATAACCATGGTCGGTTGCGGTGGCGGGGCAAATCAAGCTACGCCACAAGCTCAAAACGCCAGCCAAACAACAAACATTACCACCAAGCTGAGTGATGGTCAGTATCCGGTGCAGCAAGCTAGCTATGACGATGCCGATGGAACGTATACCCTGTTTTTACTCAATGCTACGCCCCCAACTTTTAGAACCGAAAATTTACAAATGGCGCGGTTGACCGATGATGAAATCAAAGAGGGTAAGAAAAGTTACCTGAAAGTGGAAAACGGACAGCCAGTTCTCTACTTAACAGAAGACTTCAAAATAGAGTATATCCACAACGTCACCGAAACTCAGACCAACCCCCAAACCGGGCAGCAGGAAACAGTAGTAGTGCGCCGAGAGAATAGTTTTTGGTCTCCTTTTGCTGGCAGCTTAGCAGGATCTTTAGCTGGTCAAGCAATAGGTAACGTATTGTTTAGACCTCATTATTACGTACCGCCTGTATATCAGCCAGGAGTAGTTTTGACTGGCTTCGGTGGCTACGGTAGAAGCTATGACGATGCAGTTACCAGCTATCAGCGTCGTTACAATCAGCCACCAGCGGCTGTGAGAAATCGTACTGCTTTCCGCACAACAGGAAACATTAGAAGAACATCTGCCGGTAGCTCCACTGTACGTAATACTCCACGTAGTACTGCTGGTAGCCGTGCTACTGGTTCTGGTTATGGCAGCAGTACCCTCAGACCTTCTGGAAGATCTAGTACCACTAGACGCGATTCTGGCAGTCGTTTTGGTAGTGGAGGTCGTTCTGTACCTCGTCGTAGCACTGGTTTTGGTGCAAGAAGACGGTAGTGTGCCAGGCCTTTGATTTTGTAGTGCTGTACTACCAGTTGATAACCAACTAAACTCCAATCAATATAGCGTTTCTCGCTTTGCGGCAACACAGTCGAAATCTTACCCCCTTCTCTCCGTAAACAGAGAGGGGGAATTTATTTTATCCTCCCCGCTTGCGGTCAAGTGCGTACTGAATCCAAATTAAGTTTGACAGCTTGTCTTTTGACGGATGCTATAAACTAGCCAAGAATCGGGACGAAGCTATAAGAGTGCATACTCCAAGGAGCAGTTTTTCTCAATGTTATCAACATCAACCAGATTCGCTTGGGGCGAGACACTGACCACCATCAATGGCGAACCAGCGGTTTCGCTGAATTTCATGCCCCAGAGTTGGCGGCGTATATCGGAGGGTGTGTGGATGAGTGAACCCCGTGTCTATACAG
>JANZYY010000225.1 GCA_026419705.1 Fischerella sp. | reverse complement strand
CTGGCTAGCATTTTCGCCTGTTCCTGCACATAGTCGGTGTACTGCCATAACAAAGAAGGGAGGGTGACTGGTGTATTATTTTTTTCAGCTTGGTACAGTGTTCCCAACTCATCCACCAGTATGGTAAGGCTCCAGAAGTCTGCTACGATGTGGTGAACAACAAGTAGAAGAATGTGTTCTTGGGGTGAGCGAGTATATAGACTAACTCGCATTAAGGGCCCTTGCTCAAGATTGAAGGGACTGTACGCTGCTTGAAGCAGGCGATCGCTCAAAAATTTCTCATCCCATGTTGTAGCATCTTCCTGTTGCCAGCAGACTTCTGTATGCTTATGGACTTGCTGCATGGGTTGTCCGTCGGCATTTGTGAAAGTTGTACACAGCGAAGAATGGCGTTCTACTAAAGTCTGAAATGCTCGATGCAATGCAGCAATATCCAGTTCGCCACGAATACGCACAGCATTAGCAATGTTGTAAGCAGGACTTTCTGGTGCTAGTTTGTGTAAAAAGTACAGAGCCTGTTGACCGTAGGAAAGGGGGTACTCGTTGACAGCTGCTTTTGTTTCAGCTGGCTCACTTTTTGGTGTAGAAGCAACATTTGTTAACTGAGCCAGTACTGTGGCTGCTAGTTGGTTGATACTGGAACTCCCCAGAAAGCTAGTCATCGGCAAGATCACACCCAAGTTAGTTTCAATGGTGTGCTGGAGTTCTATTGCCATTAAGGAATCGAGTCCCAGAGTGTTTAAGGGTTGCTGTAGGTTGATCTTCTGGGAAGGAAGTAATTTCAAAACCTGAGCGACTAGCTGCTGAAGATAACACGTTAACTGCAACTGACGCTCTTGTGGTTCTAACGCCAGGATTGCTGCATGAGTAAGGCTGGCTGTACTGACTGTAGTATGAGACGCTTCTAAAATACTGCTAGCAATACTCTCCAAGTTTCCTGCCAAAAAACTAGTCCGACAAGCATGACGTTGAATCTTGCCACTAGAAGTTTTGGGGATACTCCCTGGTTTGAGCAATAACAGTGCATAAACTTGTAGTTCATGTTCTTCTACGACGGCTTGACGGATAGTTGCAATTACTTCCTCTGTCGCCAAATTCCGCAGGAAACTGCGTTTAATTTCTTGGGCAATAACTAATCTCTCTTCGCCAGCAACATCAATCGTAAATGCTGCACTACCGCTCGGTTGCAGGGCTGGGTGGCTCTGTGCTACTGTCCATTCAATATCTTGCGGGTAATGATTGCGACCGCGAATCACGATCAAATCCTTGAGGCGACCTGTGACAAATAGCTCTCCGTCCTGTAAAAACCCCAGATCCCCAGTCCGCAGAAAAGGCCCTTCTTGAGTATCTTTTAGGTAGGCTCGGAATGCGTAATCAGTTTGCTCTGGCTGATTCCAGTAGCCTTGGGTGACGCTTGGCCCTGCAACCCAAATTTCACCCACCTCATGAGGCTGGCAACGAGTTAAAGTCTCAGGATTAACTATGGCTATCTTTAAATCTTGTAAGGCTTGACCACAACCGACTAGAGTTTGTACGCCAGATGCCTCTCGACTGGCTGGAACTACTTGATTTTGCAGCAGTGCTGCTGACTCAACTGGCTGCAAAACCGGTGGAACTTGTTTGCTACCACCTGTGACAATTAGCGTTGTTTCCGCCATCCCATAACAAGGATAGAAAGCCTCACGGCGAAAGCCACACTCGACAAAGGTTGTACTAAACTGCTCCAGAGTTTCTGCACGAATAGGTTCAGCGCCGTTAAAGGCGATTTCCCAACTACTCAAATCCAAGTTGGCTCGTTGTTCTGGTGTAATTTTGCGAACACACAGGTCATAAGCAAAATTCGGGCCACCGCTAGTTGTTGCTTTATACCGGGATATCGCCTGTAGCCAGCGAACAGGTTTTTGCAGAAATGCCACAGGAGACATGAGAATGCAAGGTATTCCCAAGTACAAGGGTTGGAGTAGATTTCCGACCAAACCCATGTCATGAAATAAGGGCAACCAACCGACGAAAAGAGTATTTTCTGTGTGTTGCATTGCTTGCTGAATCAAAAATTCGTTATGCAGCAAGTTTCCATGACTCACCATCACTCCTTTAGGTGTACCTGTAGAGCCTGATGTGTACTGGAGAAAGGCCAGCGTGTCGCTATTTACAAATGGTTGCTGCCATGCTTGTGCTAAGTCGCTAGCAATCATATTGTCGGTAGCCAGCAACTGCAAAGTTTGTAAATTTGGATATTGAGCAAATTGCCGCTCGATGTTGGACAAGGTAGTTGTGGTGGTCAGGGCGATCGCTGCTTGTGCATCTGCGACAATAGCCTGGAGTCGGGATAGGGATTGGTTGGGTCGCGGTGGATAAGCGGGGACTGCAACGATCCCGGCATACAGGCATCCAAAAAATGCAGCAATGAATTCCAAACCAGGTGGGTAGAGCAGTAGTCCACGCTCTCCATTTTTCACTCCACAACTTTGAAGTTGAACAGCAATGCTTTGAGCTTGGCGATCGAGATCCTCGTAAGTTAAATAGGCTGCTTCTACCTCTCCATCCAGCAGGAAAGAATAAGCCTTCTGCTCTGGCTGCTGGATAGCTCTCCAACGTAGAAGTTCAACCAATGAGGTACATGCTATCGGTAGCTTCCAAAAATTTTTGCCCATTTATGTCACTCCATTTATACAACTATCTACGTGGAGCCAAGGTCAGATGCTACTATGATTTGCCAATCGCGATAAGTGCGATCGCGTTTAAAGTGTTTATTTCTTGAAGCTTTTAATGTATTAGTCTTACCGTATTTTTGAGGTAAAGTTTTCTCTTTTCAAAGTTTGAAATATAACAACTAAATTAGTGGGACGAACTAAGGCATTAACTGAAAAATGTATAAAATAGCACAATACACTTTTAGCTCAACAACCTTGTGGAATTTAAAATTTGGTTATTATTGATTTTAATAGCAATTTTTATCATTAAAAGTATATCTTTGTCAAGCATTTTCTACAAACAAATAAAATTTTTGCTATTAAAAAATAGTACTTAATATTGACCAAATAGTAGATTAATTATGCTTCTAAAAAAAACATAAAATTTTTCACTACACTGTTTTCAGCGCTATCTAAATAAATTGATTTATTTTCAAGCTATAAAATTAAGTGAATTTGACTGACTGTCAAATTTTGTATAACTTATACAAAGTAGGTTGTCAGTAGTAAACTGATAGGATATTTGTGATGCAACTAGTCTTATTAATATAAGGAAAATTAGACATTAAAATAAATTAAAAGCTAACTAGGTTCCATTGATGAAATCAATGAATACTTACTTAAATTTGAATTTGTTTCATGATGCCCAAAAGACTTAGAATACTTGATATATCTCCATTAGACAAGCAAATATTTTACTTTTCAATTCATGCGAGTTAAGTCTAACTAACCTTAGTTCGGGTTAAGAGGATTTTGCTGTTGAACTTAAGCACCAGTTCTAAAAAATTGAACCACAGAGGCACAGAGATCACGGAGGAATGAGAGTTTGAGAGGTATTTTGCGTAAGTTTTAGGAGTTTCAATCAACGATAGAATCATGGTTTGAGGTTATCCCGAACTCAGGTTAACTAAATCTCTGCTAACCCATGGATGATTGCTCTTGCTGAATAGACGCTGGGCTATTTGAGTTTAAGAAAAATATTATCTTTGGTTGTCTAATAAGGCTAAAAAATGTATATTTTGAAGAATATTTTCGTGCAATAAATTATAGCTTTACTAACTGCTGTCTATCTTTAGACAGGTAAATAGAGGAATTATTTTTGATGGAATGATTGCTTTTAGGGAGATTCGGAAAAAGAGGATTGAGATTGCATCGCGTTTTTAACTTTTGTTTGTTTTTCTATAATAAAAAACTTATGATAATCATTATTATTCAGTATATATAGTAGCATTTGAAATTAGGCGTTGCTGATTTCATGTATGAAAATTACAGCACTTTGCATAGAAATGAGGTACACCCTCACCCTGTTCTAACGGACATCCCTCTCTCAAAATTGGGAGAGCGAAAGAGGGTGAGGGATTTGCTAACTGTACCTGATTCACTTGATATTTTCTGTATTTTGCCTAATGCTAAAACCATTGACCAGACGCGATATATCGCGTCTGGTCATCCGGATTCATCCCGCGATTCAGCAAGGTCTGAAATCAAAAACTTATTGCAGTCATTTGCAATTAGATGTGTCTTGATTTCATCAATATTGTGGTGTGGAGGAAAATCTTGAAACTAAGACAGCTTATATATCTGGGAATTATAGGAGCTATATGTCTATTGGGGACTGCGCCTGTGAAAGCACAGGAAGAAGAAACATCAACCAAAGTGAATGCAGCCAATCAACAAGCAACGCCAGCAAAATCAGCGATCGCACAGATTCCTAAATTGAGTGATGTTTCACGTCCCTACACTAGTGTCAAAGACTGGCTGGCGCAGCAGACTCAACAGACTGAAGTCATACCAGTGACAGGAGTCCGCTTAAATGCGACTTCCAGTGGATTGGAAATCATCTTAGAAACTCCTGCATCTGACAAGCTACAAACTACAATCAAGAGTGAAGGCAATAACTTCATCGCAGATATCCCTAATGCTCAACTGCGGTTAACAGGTGATGGTGATTTCCGTCAACAAAAGCCTGTTGCGGGAATTACTGAAGTAACGGTTACTAATATAGATGCAAATAATATCCGGGTAACAGTAATAGGTGAGGCGGGTATACCAAAAGTCGAATTGTTTGACAGCGATGAAGGTCTTGTTTTAGGCGTGACACCAACCGCATCTTCTGCACAGCAACAGCAGACAGAAAAACCATCAGAGTCAGATCAACAACCAATTGAACTAGTTGTGACGGGTGAGCAAGAAGGATACAGTGTACCTGATGCTAGCACTGCAACCCGGACAGATATACCATTGCGTGATATTCCTCAATCAATTCAAGTCATTCCGCGCCAGGTGATTGAAGATCGAAATGTCGTGCGTCTGTCGGAACTGGCGGATAATGTGAGTGGTGTACAACCAGAGCGTGGATATGGAGGTTTATCTTCACTAGGGTTTAGAATTCGCGGTTTTTTAACCAATTTTGAAACTTTACGCAATGGCTTTCCAGATTACGGTTACTTCAGTCCACGAGATGTAGCCAACATTGAGCGCGTGGAGATTCTTAAAGGGCCGGCGGCGGTGCTTTATGGCGGTAGTCCAACGCAATATGCGGGTGGTAGTGGTCTGATCAACTCCATTACCAAAAAACCTTTAGAAAATCCCTATTACAACGCGAATGTAACTTATGGAAGTTACAACTTTTTCCGTCCGACTTTAGATATTAGCGGGCCACTTACGGACGACAAATCAGTTTTGTATCGTTTGAATGTCGCTTACGAAAGCGCTGACAGTTTCCGTGATTTTGTGAACCATGACAGCTTCTTTATCTCGCCTGTTCTGGAGGTGAAAATTGGCGATCGCACTAAACTCTCCTTTGAATACGAACACCAAAAGTATAACTATACCTTTGATCAGGGATTTCCAATCGAGCCAGAAGTTCTCCAACTCCCTCGCAGCCGCTTTTTAGGAGAGCCAGATTTTGCTGATGGTAATGTGACTTTTAACTCGTTAACGTACAACTTTGAACATCAATTTAACGACAACTGGAAATTCCGCCAGGGATTCAACGTTCTCAAAGCCAAGTTGGACGATGCAAAGCAGGTATCTCCTGTTTCTTTGCGAGATGACCGCCGCACGCTAGACCGTTTGTTCTACGCTTCTGATGAAGAACATGAAAACGTTACCTTCCAGAACGAAATCTCTGGCAAATTTTCTACTGGACCCATTCGGCATAATTTTCTGTTTGGGGTAGATTTAGCTCGAAACTTGTTTAACTACATTTTTGCACCAGACCTAGAACTGCCAATAGATATTTACGATCCTCAATATGGTGGAACTCCTACTCCTGTGGAGGGTGGTTCTCCCTTTGGTCGAAAAATCGTCTCTGAGAATGTCGGCATTTTTGTACAGGATTTTATTGAGCTTCTGCCAAATCTCAAACTGTTATTGGGTGGTCGCTTAGACTTTAATGACTACAGCATTAAAGACCGTGTGAGTGGAGAGATACTTAACGACCAATCCAAGACGCGGTTTTCGCCAAGAGTTGGGATTGTCTATCAGCCGAGTGATACCACTTCGCTTTACTTCAACTGGTCAAACGGTTTTTCTCCCCAGTTTCAAGCGCGCAGTCGCACAGGCGAACAATTTGAACCGCAAACCACTGAGCAATTCGAGGTGGGGGTTAAACAGAGTTTTCTCGACAATAAACTTTCTGCTACTTTGGCATTCTTTCAAGTCACTAAGCAGAATGTGCTGACACCAGACCCAGTAGATCCTGTGTTTAGTATCCAAACGGGAGAACAACGTAGTAGAGGTATTGAATTAGATATTGCAGGTGAAGTATTACCAGGCTGGAAGGTGATTGCCAACTATGCTTACATTGATGGCAGAGTCACAAAAGATAATGAGATTCCTGTCGGAGACAGATTGTTTGGTGTCCCAGAACATAGTGCTGGATTGTGGACAACTTATGAAATTCAAAGTGGTAGTTTGCAAGGACTGGGATTTGGTGCTGGGTTGTATTTTGTTGGTGAGCAAGAGGTAGATTTACCAAATACTTTCAAACTCCCAAGTTACGTGCGCGCCGATGCTTCCATCTTCTATCGGCGTCAAAATTATCGATTTGCAGTTAACTTTAAGAATATTTCTAATGTTAAGTATTATGAGGTTGATGGGTACAGTATCGACCCTGCGCCACCATTTACGGTGTTGGGAACAGCGTCGGTTGAATTTTGATCCGAGAGTTCTGTGTGAGTAAATTACGTCACCATACCTGGGTATTGAAACCCTTTGTTGCAGTCTTGGCAGCGCTGCTGCTGGGAATGGTTTCAGGATGTGCAGGAAATGTTGTTACATCAACTGATACTAGTTATAATGCTGCAAAATATACTCCAGTCACACTTAAGAACTGTGACCTGACAATTACCTACAAACAACCACCACAACGTGCTGTGACGATGACGCAATCTGCAACAGAAGTCATGCTGGCGCTTGGTTTAGAAAAGCACATGGTTGGTACAGCCTATCTGGATAATCCGATTTTGCCAGAATATCAACAGGCATATTCCCAAATTCGCGTTTTAGCGCCGAAGTACCCATCAAGAGAAGTTTTTTTGGGGGTTGAGCCAGATTTTGTGTTCTCCACAGAGGAAAGTGCTTTTGCCAAAGAAGTACTTGGCTCACGAGAAGAGTTGCTCAAATTAGGTATTTCTTCTTATTTATTGCCGATTGAATGCGATCGCCCAGAACTTAGACCCAAACGTGTCACGATGGAGAATTTATATCAGGAAATACGGGAGATTGGGCGCATTTTTGGAGTAGAAGAACGGGCAGATAAGTTAATAGCTCAACTGCAAGCACAATTGCAAGAAACTCAACAAAAGCTAGGCAAGGTGACAACCAAGAAGCGCATATTTTGGTACGATTCGGAAGATCCTCCTCTAACTGTTTCTAGCTGGGGAATGCCCAATCATATTATTGAATTAGCAGGTGGAGAAAATATTTTCAAAGATATCCAGAAAAAAGAAGCATGGGTGACAGTTAATTGGGAAGATGTGATTGCGCGTCAACCCGATGTGATTGTTCTCATTGATGCTAACTGGTCATCTGCTGAAGAAAAACGGCGAATTCTCAAATCTAACCCTGCTTACTCCCAGCTAAAAGCAGTGCAACAGGATAAATTTATTGTTCTGGGTTTTAGTTATACAATGCCGGGAATTAGGAATGTTGCAGGGGTAAGAAAATTAGCGGAGGCTTTGTACCCAGAGAGGTTTAAGTGATGGATTGGGGGGAGAGTGGGAGAATAATCATTAACCACTAACCACTGTACGGGCAGGTTTAGCTATCAAACTTTTGAGCTTCCAAAGACAAGATATCTATTCAAACCCGCCCCTAC